>CANHIR010000001.1 GCA_947461015.1 Bacteroidota bacterium
ATTGCTATGATGATGGCAGGTATGTGGGTAGCCAATTTAAATTATTGGGGTTGTAACCAATACATTACGCAAAGAGCATTGGGCTCGGATTTAAAAACAGCAAGGTCGGGTATCTTTTTTGCAGCCATCTTAAAATTATTTATGCCTCTGTTGGTCGTGATACCAGGGATAGCGGCTTATGTTTTATATAAAAATCAAGAGTCATTACATACGCTTATTCCATTTCAACAAGCAACAATGGAAGCACTAAAATCAAAACCCGACAATGCTTATTCATCTGTGATTGGATTTTTACCTATCGGCTTAAAAGGCTTGTCTATGGCGGCTTTGACGGCAGCGATTGTTGCTTCTTTGGCAGGCAAAGCAAATAGCATTTCTACCATATTTTCTTTAGATATTTATAAAAAATATTTAAATAAAAAGTCTTCGGACCGCAATATTGTGAACACGGGAAGAATTGTAATTTTGGTTTCATTCATTATTGCTATTCTTATTAACTGGAACGACAGCTTGGGCATTGGTGGAAAAGGCGGATTTGAATTCATTCAAAAATATACTGGTTATATTTCACCCGTTATTTTTCCTGTTTTCTTATTGGGCTTCTTCTGGAAAAAAACAACTTCCAAAGCGGCTATCTCAGGAATCGTTTTAGGATTACTACTTTCCATTTTATTTGATAAGTTTTTACCAAGTATGCTTGGCAATGAAACTATTTTATATTCAGCACTACCTAATGGAAAGGGTGGGTTTGAAATTCCTTATTTGATTCAAATGGGGTGGGTATTCTTATTTACAAGTATTATAATGATTGTTATTAGTCTGATAGATGTAAAAGGACAAACGCATGCCAATGATTTACAAGAAGACACTACAAAGTATAAACTTACCAATACACATATCGCTATGATTATTGCTATACTAGTTGTGGTAGCTGGATTATATATCAAATTCTGGTAAAAAAAATAGTATGAGAAAATTTATTTGTATACAATTAACCGCTGCAATTTTATTATTACATGGTAGTTTATTTGCACAACAAAAAGTAGTTAATCGTAAAAATAGTGCTACCACACTTATTTCAAATGTAAAAATAATAGATGGTACTGGGGCGCTGGCAAAATTCGGTGCGGTAAGAATTTTGGGTGATCAAATTATGGAAGTGGGAGATTTAAAGACAATTAAAAATGAAACCATCATCAATGGAAAAGGATTGGTGTTGGCACCTGGTTTTATTGATGCGCACAGTCATCACTTGGGAGATTTGCAAAAAAAATCGGCAGGCTTATCTACTGCCAATCAAGGAATCACGACTATTGTGATTGGCCAAGACGGCGGAAGTTATCCAATGGATAGTTTGGAAAAAGACATGAAGCAAATCCCGGTGGTAGCCAATGTTGCTAGCTATACTGGACATTCAAGTTTGCGAGAGGAAGTGATGGGAGAAAATGATGTGTTGAGAAAAGCTACTCAGGCAGAGGTAGATAAAATGAAAAATATATTGGCTAGTGAATTGTCAAAAGGCGCATTGGGTTTATCTACAGGATTGGAGTATGAACAAGCATTTTACTCAAGTAGAGATGAAGTATTACAACTTGCACAAGTGGCAGCCAATGCAAACACAAGGTATATAAGTCATATAAGAAGCGAGGATGTAACCATGGCAGACGCATTGGATGAGATTATACAAATTGGAAAAATTACTAAAATGCCAGTGCAAATATCTCATATTAAGCTTGCTAAAAAATCCGATTGGAATACAGCACCTGCAATATTAGCACAATTAGAAAAAGCAAGGGCTGAAGGCGTTCAAATCACTGCGGATGTATATCCCTATACTTTTTGGAATTCAACTTTACGCGTTTTATTTCCTGCGCGTGATTATACTAATATGGCAAGCGCGCAATTAGCCGTAACACAGTTATTTGATCCTACAGCCTCTTATATTGTACAATATGCACCTCAGCCAAGTTATGTTGGTAAAACAGTTGCTGCCATAGCAAAAGAAAGAAACGAATCGGAAGCACAAACATTAGTGAGTCTGGTTGCAATTGCAGCCGATTTTAAAGATAAAAATCCGGGTTATAAAGGAAGCATTGAAGCCATTGCTGCAAAATCTATGAGCGAATCAGACGTATCAAAATTCATGCAATGGCCTTTTACAGTAATTTGCTCTGATGGCAATGGTGGCGGACATCCTAGAGGATACGGATCCTTTACACGTATATTGGGTAAGTATGTAAGAGAAGACAAAATAATGAGTTTAGAAACGGCCATTTATAAAATGACAGGACAAACAGCAAGTTATTTAGGCATTAAAGACAGGGGCATTATTGAAGCAGGGAAAAAAGCAGATTTAGTTTTGTTGAATCCAGAAACAGTAATAGATCATGCAGTGATTGGCAATAGCAATGCATTATCAACGGGTATAGCAATGGTTTGGGTAAACGGCCAACTTATTTATAAAAACCAAAAAGCAACGGGCTTAAAACCGGGTGTGCTTATAAAGCGATAGTGTTGATCATGGAACGTAAATAACTTACATGTAGCGTTAATAAATTAATTTTAGCACCATATATTTAGATTTTTAAAAACATAATTACAAATAAAGGTCAATGGATAATATAAACAACAATGCTATCGTACTTACCAATGGACTATTAACCTCATCGGATGCGAAAACGGCGCATGGACTTATTAGGGGAACAGAGCGTTTTAAAATTATAGGTATTGTTGACTGTGCGGAAACTGCAGGAAAAGATGCGGGTGAATTATTAGATGGAACAAATAGAAACATACCTGTGTTTGAAAATTTTGAAACAGCCATTGCATCTGTAAATGACATTCATTATTTAATTATTGGTGTAGCAACAGTAGGCGGAAAGTTGCCAGGTAATATGTTAGAAGTAGTTATTAAAGCAATCAATGCAGGTGTTTCCATCGTAAATGGATTACATGAATATTTAAATGAAAAGCCCGAAGTTGTTGCTTTGGCAAATTCAAAAGGGGTTACCTTAATTGATATTAGAAAACCAAAATTAAGGGAGGACTTGCATTTTTGGACTGGCGAAATATTTAAAGTAACAGCGCCCATCATAGCCGTAATTGGTATGGATTGTGCAATGGGTAAACGCACCACTGCTAGAATGTTAAGGCAAGCATGCGAAGCCAATGGCATAAAAGGCCAAATGATTTATACGGGTCAAACGGGGTGGTTGCAAGGAGGCAAATATGGTTTTGTATTTGATTCCACTTTAAATGATTTTGTTTCGGGAGAATTGGAAAACGCCATTGTAAGCTGTTGGAAAGAAACCAGCGCGGACATTATTTTTTTAGAAGGCCAATCCTCCCTTCGCAATCCAAGTGGGCCTTGTGGCATTGAACTATTAATTTCGGGCAATGCAAAACAGGTGGTTTTATTATTTGCGCCCAAAAGAAAATACTTTGACAATGATGCACATTGGGGCGAAATTCCATCGGTGGAATCCGAGATTGAAATTATTGAAAAGCTAGGATCAAAAGTAATTGCAGTGGCAGTGAATACGGAGGATTGCACCAATGAGGAAGCTTTTGCTTATCAAAAGGAGTATGAACAAAAATTAAATATTCCCGTATTGCTTCCCATTCAAGAAGGCGTAGATAAATTAATTCCAACCTTAAAGGGTTTGATAAAATAGTTCATTATGAAAATTGTTGCTATTAGGTCCTATTTAAAGAACATGGCATTAACCAAGCCATATACGATTGCTTATAATACTTTCACAGATGTAAGCTTGGCTTTTTTTGAAGTGGAATTAGAAAATGGCATGATAGGCTATGGTTCAGGTTCACCCGCCGAAGAGGTAGTAGGTGAAACCACACAGCAAACCGCAGCCAATTTAAAAACCGAATTCGTACAAAATTTTGTAGGCAGGGATATAAGACATTTCCAACAAATTATTTTTGAAAGTATAGGGCATTTCCCTCATCTACCTGGAACACAAGCAGCCATTGATATTGCGTTGCATGATGCTTTTGGTAAATTTATTGGTATTTCGGTTGCAGAATTTTATGGACAAAAAATGAATGGCTTGCCAACTTCGGTAACCATTGGCATTAAAAATGTTTCCGAAACTTTGTTGGAAGCCAAAGGATATCAGGATTTAGGTTTTAAAATATTGAAAGTAAAAACAGGGTTGAATGTAGAGGAGGATATTGAAAGAGTTGTAAAATTAAAAGAACAATTTGGTAATCAATTTAAAATAAGAGTAGATGCGAATCAAGGGTATACAATCAATGATTTGAAAAAATTTATAGCCGCTACAAAGCATCAGGGATTAGAATTAATTGAACAACCAATGCCAGTAGGAACGGAAAAAGAATTATTCTCCTTGCCTTTGGCGGAAAGAAAATTATTAGCAGCCGACGAATCTTTAAAAAATCCGAAAGCTGCTTTGCAGCTAGCATCAAACGAGCAACCTTTTGGTATTTATAATATTAAATTAATGAAATGTGGAGGTTTGGTTGGCGCATTAGGGATTGCCAATATTGCAAACAATGCGAATATTGATTTATTCTGGGGTTGTAATGATGAAAGCATAATAAGTATTACGGCTGCATTACATGTTGCATATGCCTGTCCCAATACCAAATACATTGATTTAGACGGAAGCTTGGACTTGGCGGAGGATTTGGTAAAAGGGGGTTTTGAAATAGTAAATGGAGCTTTGCATATTAACAATGCACCAGGCTTTGGATTTAGTAAGCTTACTTAATTTTTCCAAGCTTAGGTTTTACGATTCCTTATTTTTAATATAATCAAATGAACACATTAGAAACACTGAAGCCGAAAGTTGGATTGCGTGCTGCTACTTTTTTAGTAGTGAGTGTAATAATAGGTTCGGGTGTTTTTAAAAAAATTGCGCCAATGGCGCAGGAGTTGGGCAGTCCCTGGTTAATTATATTGTGCTGGATTTTAGCAGGACTCATTAGTTTAGCGGGTGCTTTATCCACCGCGGAAATGGTGAGTATGTTCCCCAATTCAGGAGGGGAGTATTTTTATTTTCAAAAAGTATATGGAAAGTTCTTTTCCTTTTTATATGGCTGGGCAAGTTTTACGGTAATTAAGACAGCAGCCATCTCGGCACTCGCTTACATTTTTGCAGAATCATTGAATAGTTTATATCCATTGCCTGTGATGGGTTCTAATGCAACTTTTTTAGGCATTGCTTTATTTCAAAATTTATCCATTAAAATGCTTGCATCAGCATTGATTATTTTATTAACCTTATTAAATTATAGAGGTGTTCAATTTGCAGAAAAGTTAAGTAGCTTTTTAACTTATTTAATGTTAATAGGCATTATATTTTTTATAGTTATTGGATTTACTTCGGGCAAAGGGAATGTAAATAACATTTCACAAAATAGCAGTATTGTAGGACATTTAGCGCCACAAGGCTGGAACCTAATAAAAGCGTTATTTGTAGCAAGTTTGGGTGCGTTCTGGGGTTATGAAGGCTGGAATAACATTGCTTATATAGGCGAAGAAGTAAAAAATCCAAAAAGAAATTTACCATTGTCTTTAGGCGTGGGTACCATTATTGTAATTGTTGCTTATGTGTTATTAAACACTTTGTTTGTATATATTTTGCCCGTAGATTTTTTTATTGGATTAAATGCAGGTGGCAATAAAATTGCTGCAGTAGAAGTAGCAGGACAAATTAGTGGTAAGATTGGCATGACTTTAATTGCTTGTTTAATTCTAGTCACTACTTTAAATTCAACCAACAGCAGTATTCTAATGTCGGCCCGCATATTGTATGCAATGGCAAGGGATAAAATGTTTTTTAATAAAGCTGCTTCAGTTCATAAAAAATACAATACACCCGATATTGCATTGTTTATTCAAGCGTTTTGGGCCATTATGTTGGTATTTTCTGGCACTTTTGATCAGTTGACGGACATGTTGGTTTTTGCCTCTTTTTTATTTTATGGAAGTACCGCTTTAGGCGTAATTATATTACGCATTAAACACCCCGAAATTGAAAGAAAGTATAAGGTAATTGGCTATCCTTTTGTACCTGTCATTTTTTGCGTGTTTTGTGTAAGCTTGTTTATTAGTACTATTATTCTTCAACCCTATTCGGCTATTTGGGGATTAAGCTTAATGGCTACAGGGTTGCCAGTTTATTTTTGGTTAACTAAAAAATAAACAAGCGTAGTTAGTATCATTATTTAATCAACATAGGAACAGCTTGTTGAGGATATACGATCCTAAGTCCTAAGTTATTTGCTTCTGTAATTTGCTTTTTTATATTTAGTTCACAATTTTCACAAGGTTTAATATGCGTAACCGCAATTTGTACATTTTTTAAAGCACCGCCACTTAGGACATTTAATTTTTGTAACTCCATCATTAAAAGTTTAGGGGTCAAATGTCCAAAGAGGGCTTTTTCGGGGATGCTATTATCAAAAGATACTTCTATAAAAATACTTTTTAGTTGCTTATTTATAATTAAAGGGGTGATTGCTTTCCAAAGTGTAAATAGTTTATCTGAATTTTCTACAGTATCTGCGCCAGTATCGCCTAAGTATAATAAATAATCCTTGTTATTACGCACCAAAAAAGCACTACTCTCATATGGGTTTACGTGGCTTAATGAAAAAGGAGTAACTTTTAAATTGGTATTGAGTATTTCAATTTCTTTACCCGCTTCTAGTCTTTCATAACTATACTTGTTTAATATGGGCTTATCTCCCTCACTAGCAAAGTTGGCCCAGCTTTTCCAAGTAAAATAATTATTCTTTAGTACATCAATCACCGAAGGAAATGCATAAATCGGTTTGGCAATATCATTGGGGGCATTCATAATAAGTCCAGACAAGTGATCTAAATGTCCATGTGAGATAAAGTAGGCTTTAATATATTTTTTTTGAAATTCATCGACACTTTTTGCATTCGTTACATGTTTTAATATCACTTTTTCTAAACCAGCATAAATGCTGCCTGCGTCTAGACAAATAAAATTATTACTACCCGCTGCTGCAATCAAATAAGCCGAAAGGTTAGCTTCATCTAAACCACCCTTCACTCCCAATGGGATTACTTTAAATCCTATATCCGTGCCGTGGTCTTGTGCTTTGACAAATCCAAATTGAAGAAAAAGGAATATCGTGCAAATATGTTTAAACTTCATTTTAAAAAATAATATATAATAAAAATAATTTATTTATCTTTATTAAGCGTATGAAAATAATTTATACAATATTACTATTAGTTTTTGTAAGTATACAAACGTATGCGCAAGCAGATGGGAATGCTTCTAATACTTTATTTGTTGGTCATCCTGAAAGGGTAACTGCACTAGATAGTTTGTTTACCAATGCTCAAAGTTTAGGATTAAATAAATTAGATTATCAAGAAGCATATGCCAAGGCCATACAATCGGGTACCCATGCCGATTCCTTATTGCTTAAGGTGGCTATCCGTTTTTTTACCCATGTAGCAAATGGAAATACAACGCCTAAGTTACAGTATGAAGGAGCCCATTTTAACAAAAATGAATATGACATTCCCGAATTGGTTAAAACATATGCCCGGGGTAATAATTTAGGAGGCTTGGCAAGATATTTCACTTTGAATGCAAAAGAAGTTGGTATTATACTTGACACCTTGCAATATTATATGGACGCCAATCATTTTGATAAGGATAAAGTACAGTTATTAGAAAAAGCAGCAAATGAATTTAGATGGATTAGTTCAATTAGGAGTAACAACAAAATAATTTTAGTAAATATACCGGCAGCACATTTAAATGCGTATGATAGTAATAAATTAAAAATTAACATGCGTGTAATTGTTGGTAAGTCATGGACTAAAACCAATACCCTCTCTTCATTGGTAACAAGAATAGTGCTTAATCCATATTGGCATGTCCCAGGCAGTATTATTAGAAAAGAAATGATTCCTAAGTTTAAAAATGATAAAGCGTACTTTTCAAAACATGGTTATACGGTGCTTGATGCTGCTGGAAAATCGGTTGACTTAAGCACGGCAGATGCAAGCGCTTATTCCGAAAGTAATTTTCCATTTTCTATTCGTCAACATACAGGCGCATACAACTCTTTAGGGTTATTAAAAATTGAGTTTAATAGTCCTTCTGCTATTTACTTGCATGATTCGCCAGAGAAAAAATTATTTAAAAATGAAAGTAGATTTTACAGCCATGGTTGTGTTAGATTAGAAAAGCCTATTGAATTAGGAAAGTGGATATTGCAAGAAAATAGAAAAGAAATTGACAGCTTTGATTTTGTAAATCCTGGAAAATATTCAAAACCGCAATACATAAATGTTACTTCCCCAACACAAGTAGTTATTTGGTATAGCTTGGTGGATTTTGATAGCAATGGAAAATTAAAATTCTACAAAAATATTTATAATAAAAAGTAGTTTATTGCTTTTTATTATTTTTAAGATAAAGCGTATAAAATTGCGTAATGAATTTTACATCCTTCGTTTCGCTGGTTATGGAATGATCATTCATGAGCATAGCCACTTTTTCATAAACTACATTTTGATCGGAAAGCCAGGTTTGAACTTGATCATGAAACGGGAAATCAATTAACGCATTTTCACATTCACTTTCAAGCATTTTTATTTTATAAGATAGGCTTGACATTATTTATCAAGTGCATTTAATATTTCGCTACTGCTAATGTCTAATGCAATTGCAATTTTGTGTATTTGAAAAAGACTGGTATTTATTTTTCCTAATTCTATTCGGCTTAACTGTGTATAATCCATATCAGCTTTGAATGCCAAATTTTCTAATGTAAGATGGTTTTCAATTCTTAATTTTCGTACTCTTTCTCCTATTAGCTTTACCACGGTATCTTTGTTGTAAGACATGCTGCAATTTGGAATATTATATTCGCCTATTCAATGGCAAATATGCCATCATTGTTTACGGCCTTTCAGCCATTTAGTGATTGTGCAATTAAAAAAGCAGAAGAGAGTAGAAACTTAGACGAAAAGAGTAAATTCTCTGGAGTAGTTTTAAATCAGTAGTAAGGTAGGCTATTTATTAAATAAATTTTACATTTGGCCTAAATATAACATATGTCTAAACATTTATATCCTTGTTTGTGGTTTAATGGAAATATAGCAGCAGCGACGCAATTTTACTGTGACTTGTTTGAAAATTCAACCATTCAAGCAAACAATGAAATTGTAACCAAATTTGAAATTGAAGGCACTGCAATTAAATTACTTAATGGAGGTGCGATTTTCACTAAAAATGCTTCTATTTCTTTATTTGTAAAATGTACCTCAAAGCAAGAGGTTGAAAAACTGTGGCATGCTTTTATGGATGGAGGAAAAGCCATGATGCAATTGGGCGAATATCCATGGTCACCTTATTATGCATGGGTAGAAGATAAGTATGGGATGTCCTGGCAATTAATTTTAGGTGAGTTGCAAGAAGGCGAACAAAAAATTACGCCAAGTATGTTGTTTACCAATAATGTTTTTGGAAGAGCGCAAGAGGCCATGCAATGGTATACGCATGTTTTTAAAACTTCAAAAAATGTTTATATAGATCAATACAAAGACGCAGATCCAAATTTAGATGGCAAATTAAAATTTGGAAGTTTTGAAATTCAAGAAGCGCAAATGGTGGCAATGGATGGACCAGGCAAGCATCTTTTTCAATTTAACGAAGGCATTTCTTTCGTTGTAGAATGTAAAGATCAATCTGAAGTAGATTATTATTGGGATATGTTAAGTGAAGGCGGTTATGAGGGACAATGTGGTTGGTTAAAAGATAAATTTGGCGTTTCTTGGCAAATTATTCCCATTGAATTAAATACACTTATGAGCAAACGCGATACAGCAGAAAAAGCCAGAAACGCATTCATGAAGATGACAAAAATAATTATAAAAGATTTATATTAATGTATATTAATCTACTTCATAGATACTTATAAAATACCTTTTACTTTAAAACAGTTTTAACATTTCTAAAAATTTGAGTGGTGTATCTTTGCACCCCTTATTTTATGTTAAAACAATTATTCATCCTTATTTGCTGCCTGCTGTTTACTGCTCATACAAAGAGTAGTGGCCATATAATGCTAAAAAGTAATTCAGCAAATACAGTAGAAGCATTAACTACTCACCTTGATATTAATAAGGAAGCATTAAAACTGGCACTTCATGGATACACAAAATTAAAGGAACAAGGACGTATTGAAAATATAAGGTATCTAACCATTATAGATTTTAGCAAGCCAAGTAATGCAAACCGATTTTATGTAATTGATATGTTTAACGAAGCGTTGGTTATTCAAACATTGGTGGCGCATGGAAAAAACTCTGGTGCTTTATTTGCAAATACATTTTCAAATAAGGATGCCTCTTTTAAAAGTAGCTTAGGCTTTTACATTACCGGTAATACCTATATTGGTAAACATGGTACTTCACTTGAACTAAAAGGTTTGGAAAAAGGCATCAATGATCATGCAATGCAAAGGGCAATTGTTTTGCATGGTGCGGAATATGTAAGTAAAGACATAGCCAATCAACAAGGATATATTGGCAGAAGTCTTGGATGTCCTGCGGTACCCAATGAAAAAATTGGGAGCATTATAAATGCGATACATGGGGCATCTTGTATGTTTGTTTATGCACCCAATAAAGCCTATTTGCAAAAATCTTTAATGATAAATTAAAAAAGGGCCTATGCAAAGCATAAACCCTTTTTTAATAGGTTCGATTTCTAAATATCCAAAATCTATTTCTTATCTAAACCTCTTGAAAATTGCGTGATTTCGGAAATCTTGCCATTTAAGTCAAAATAAAAATTTTCAAGTAATTCTTTTTCCCAAACTGTTCCGTTTTTTAACACACGTTTTTCAGTTGCATTTACCAAAACACCAGAAGCAGGGTCAGTATCAGTTAATTTTATTGGAATCATGCTTAATGGCCTCCAATCCAATGAAGTATATTCTCCAAAAACTGCTGGCAACATCGCCTTCGTTAAATACATGATATTGCCATCAAAATCATGAATTTTAACTGAATCGGCCATTAATGAAGCACAAGTAGCAACATCCATTTTATTATAAGCACTCATGAATTTTTCCATAGCTGCAATTTCACCTCTATTTGAAAATTGAAATGTTGTACCATCTAACTTTTTATTACCTGGCGCAAAAAATTTGCCCCCAGTTGTTTGTCCAAATTCATTGGTAGTTGGAATTTGAGTATACTGTATAAAGGAAGCAATTTTACCTTTAGGAGTAACTTCAAATAATTCAATCACAGATAATTTCTGAGTAGATCCATTTTTATAAATCCTATCCTCGTCTGCTAGAACAAATACTGTTTCATTTTCACGTCCTTGTACTTTTACTGGAAAGGCAGCCTGTGGCACTTCGTTTAATGATTTCATTGTATTATGCCAATCTCTGATCATTGATTGAAGACTTCCAGGATTTGCATCATCCACATATTGTGCAACATCCGAACCGTCATTTAAATTATATGCCTTAATGTTGTTAAGCACAATATCAACCGACTTGTCCGAACCTAGTTGAAATTTCTTACCTGCATTCTTGCTGCTAACCAAAATTTTTCCTGCAGCTGGGGCTTGTGCCATTAAGTTTGAAGCTGTCGCGATAATAGCGATCAATAATACTAGTTTTTTCATTTTATTAATTTTGATTGAAAATATTTACAATTGGCAATCCTTGTTAGTTAAATGCATTAAATTATGTTCCTTTATCGTTTATTGGAACATTTTTAAATTTAAAACCTATTGATGAACCCTTTCCCATATTAAGGAGAAGCTTTTGTCTTCCCTTGGACTAAGGGTAAGCGTTTTTCTGTCTTCGCTCAAGGAATAATCCCTAATCCAAACGGGTGGAATAGAGTCGTTGATAAAAGGCAATAAAGTATAGTAGTCTCTATAATGAGCAACATATTGCTCTTTGGTGTTTAATTCATATTTCCCACTATAACCTGTTACTACACTATCTTTTTTACTCAAAATCACACACATTTGTCCGTCAGCACTATACATAATTACTCCTTTGTCAAATATATGCTGCCCCTTGGTAGTTAAATGCCAGGTACCCACAAGTTCATTGGCGGGTTGGTTGGTTGGTTTGATTTCCTTGTTTTTGCAATGGGTTATCAAGCTGCTGGCAAGGAGTAGGAAAAATAATGTATGGAATGTCTTTTTCATTTTGTGTGCTAGGCCTTTAGTTCTAGTTAGCAAACATAAATAGTTGCTTTTTTAATTGATAGGCAGAGGAAATTGAATATGTTCCATTTTTTCATTTTGGAACATTTATGGTAAAGGTTATGCCCAATAGGCTTGGGTTTAATTTTTAATCATGTAAATAGATTGGGGTAAGGAAGTTCAACAATGTGTAGGTATAATGGGAGACAATTTGATTTGGGAAAAAGAAAAGAGCCAATAATTGTTTATATTTATTCTACTTAATTAAATAATTATGACTACCAATCATTTCACACCTAATCAAGTTGAACAGTATCATAAGGAAGGTTATATCATTATAAAGAATTTTTGTAGTAAAGAAGAAATAGAAAAAATGTATGGCATTGCAATTCATGACGATGCAATGTCAAAAAACGCCTTGGATTTAAACGACCAAACTGGTAAAAAAACGAAACTATCACTTTGGTTCACTCCGGGCAATGATATTTTTGGATATTTGACAAGAAGTGAGCGAATGGTGAATAGAGTAGCTCAGTTATTGGATAGTGTATCCCCAGTGTGTCACTTTCATTCAAAACTAATGCAAAAAGAACCCAAGGTGGGTGGCGCTTGGGAATGGCATCAGGATTATGGCTATTGGTATAAAAATCAGTTCATGTTTCCAGATCAATTGTTAAGTGTTATGGTTGCATTAACGCCTGCCAATAAGCAAAACGGGTGTATTCAAGTAATTAAGGGTTCACATAAATTAGGAAGGGTAAATCATGGATTTGCCGGAGAGCAAGTTGGAGCAGACATGACCATGGTAGAAAATGCATTAAAAACAATGGAACTCGTATATGTTGAAATTGAGGCTGGAGATGCATTGTTCTTTCATAGTAATATTTTACATCGTTCAGCAGCCAATGAATCTGATAAAGCAAGATGGTCTATTATATCCTGTTATAGCGCTCAAAGTAACTTAGCTTATAACGAAACTTCTACTGCATGGCAACAACCTATTCAGGTAGTTCCAGATAAAGCTATTATGGAATGGGAGTTGGAAAGCTTAGGCAATGCCGATTTCTTAAAAAAAGAAAATGACCCTGCATTAAAAAAAACAGGCTGGGAATAATGAGTATTAATGACTGTGTTGTGTAAAGTCTTTACATACATATACGAATGCAGGTGGCACATTTAATAAAGTAAATTTAAGATTCACTTTTTTGAAAAAATGCTTTAGTAATTTCCTGTCTTTAAGAGAATACTGAAATTGAATAAATAAGTTGCCAGGCTTTAGTGCGGTATTCACATGCGAAAGGATAGATTCTTTAAATGTTCTATTAAAATTCGCCAATGGCAAGCAAGAGATCACATAATCCACTTCATGCTTGTTTACATATTTCATGATATCTTCCACACTGTCGTTTATTAAAACCAATCTTGGGTCGTTAATGGTTTTTAATTTTTCCATAAAAACAGGGTTAATTTCAAAGGAGTAAAGAATACTATCTGGCCCCATTTTTTTTAAAATCATTCTGGTCACACTTCCGTTGCCTGCACCAAATTCAACAATAACTTTTTTACCAGAAAAATCAACTGGGTCTGTTAATTTTTTTGCCAAGAATTTGCTACTACTGCATACAGCGCCAACCTGTGAAATATTCTTAGAAGCTTCTTTTATAAATGTAAATATGGACATGTTATTTTAATAAGTTTATTAAACTAGATCCTGAAAAAACATAAATGCTACAAATAATGAGTTCTCCCAAAAATACCGCCAAAATAAATCTAAAAAAATTCATTTTACTGGCTCCGGCAGCGTAACAGACAGCATCGGTTGGTACCAAAGGTATAAAAGACCATAAAAACACAAGTAATAGTCCATTTTTGGACTCCATTTTTTGCTTTAGTTTTTCATGAGGATATATTTTTTCAATAGCGTTTCCTAGATTTAAAAGGTTTGAAAAATAGTAAATTAAGGTTGCAGAACCTATGATGCCTAATAAGGAAATGCTTAAAACAAGCCATTCTTGATTTGGAAAAATTATACCTCCAGCAATAACAAATGGCGTACTTGGAATTAAGGTAAATCCTCTTACAATGGATATGATTAAATATGCGCCAATCATAAAAGAGTTATAACTTTTTAAAAAAGTAGCAATCTGTCCAGCATTAAATTGATCCATGTGGGTAAAGTAGTAAAAAAGACAAGCAATCATTAAGCATAGCCAAACTGCAAGCATGGCCCTCCTAAAATTGTTTGTTTTTGATAGCATAGTTCAATTATGAGCGATGAAAATATAAAAATTATTTAATATAACCATTTATTAAATAACCATAAAGCAACATTAAAATAACTGCAAGCCGAAATGACCAATGGTTGTAAATACGGTGCAACGAATAAGCACGCCTAGGCAGCACCAAAAAACCATTTTATTGGTGGGCACATTAAACCCAACCCCAACGCCAATACTAATAGGTGCACCAACTGTAATGGTGCCAACTAGTCCTAATCCAATGACACCGTATTTTTCCCAAATTTTCAAGATAAATCCAGGTTCTTTCTTTGTATGCTCGGCAGAAGGTTTGCGGAATTTGCTTAACCAATTTTTAATTTTGTCACCAAGGTAAGCTACAACAAATACGCCCAATAGACCTCCAATTGCACTTGCGCCAAAAATCACAAATGGGTTTAATTTAAAGGCAAATCCGGCAGGTATGGCTGCATAAATTTCGAATGTTGCAAGCGCAGCTACGGTGAGTATTTTGTATATCATATTTGGAAATTGTATTATGGTTACTAAGATAACAAATTACAGGTAGCCAACATTATTTAACTCTTTTTGTCATCCATTTAATATGATTTTGTTCCAGAATTGGGTTTCGGAACATTTTACGCCACCTTTCAGGGTAATAAAATAGCAAACTGAACCTATTTTAGATGCTTAAACAAAATAAATAAACAATGAAAAAAGCATTATTTAGTGCAATGATCGCCACTGCCTTGTTTGCATGTGGAAATGCTGGAGACAAAACTTCAACTTCAACAGCAAGCGCTGCTTCACCTACTAGTTATCCAGCAAATGCCGTAGGGTATACTTTAGATAACAGTGAAAATATAAATACAGTAAAAAAAGCTATTAATGCAGGGATAAGTTCAGACTCTACAGTTTTCATGGAAATTTATGCAGATACTGCAGCTATTTATGATAATATGCATAAGCAAACTATTTTTGAAAACATGAAAATGGCTGCATTTTTTAAGTCAAAAGGCGTTACAATGAGCCTTGACAAAATAAATGCGATTTGGGAGACAGTTGGCAATAAGCCAGATGATATAGGCATTACTAATTATGTAAATGTATACTTTGATGCATCACTTACAAGTGCAACTAAAAAAGTAACCACTAGATTTAATGCAGTATTTGCATTTAAAAATGGCAAAATTGTTAGAGAGTGGGATACCTATGATTCAGCACCACTAATGGAAGTTTTAAAATAATTTATATCTAAGTTTGGTTTAATTATAAAAAGGCCCCTAAGATTAGGGGCCTTTTTATGATCGAATAGATGGGTATAAAAATTAATCTTCGTTATAGAACCTTCTGTACAATTGACCAGTAATAAAGACTGCATTATTGTCTTTATTTTTAGTACTCCATGCCTTAAATTTTGGATGTTCATGAATTACTTTATAAACTTCCTCGGAGGTCCAATGTCCAATAGTACAGTTTTTATAAGTAGATGTAGTATCAGAAGGACTAATTTTCATGTAGCTATAATAGTTATTTGGGTAGCCAATTTCGGTCATAATTGCATTTATTTCCTTTAAACTCGCAATGTAAGTTTTTTCCATGGCAGCATTTTTTACGTCGTAAAAATGAACGGTCGTTAATGATTTTTGTGCCGAAACGGATAAGCTAAATGCCAAAACGGCAAACATAGATAAAATTGATTTTCTTTTCATAGCGGTATTTTTGATTTGGTAATGAGCAAAATAAATGAAAGAAGCTCATATTTTGCCTAATTGAGATAATATTTATGTTCCTAATGTTGATATTGGAACAATTTGTTAAATTAAAATTGTCAACTGCGCTCCTCCGGCTATTTTATAAGCCTTCCCGTCTATTTTTAAATACACATCCATTGAACTTGCATTTTTGACAATTTTTTTATCTACGGAAAATTGTAAGTTTTTGTAAGCCTTAATGTAGTCAACTAAATCAATTTGTGTAGTGTAAAGTATTTCCTTATTATTTGAAACCTGCTTAAAAAATTGTTCAATTGCATTCCATCTATTTCCTTCGCCTTCATTTTCCCAACTATGTCCCCAAACATCTAACAAGGCTAAAGTGTCTGACTTAATAAAGTTGGATACTAAATCATTGAATATTTTAAGCTCCTGTTTATCATTTTCAGGATTGTTGGGTTTAAAATAAGCTTTCCCAAATTGATGAATGCTTGCATCCCAAATTAAAAAGTTTTTTGGAATCGAAAAATTGTATGAATCATTTACCGTTCTTGCATATTCAATACCTAAGCCACTTATAGCATCTACTACTGAATTATCATAGCTTCCAAAAGGATAAGCCATGCCCCTTATGGTATTTCCAGTGAGTCTTTCTAATTCTTTTCTGTCTTCCACAACTTCATAGACGATATCTATTTTAGACATACCCGTAAGTCCCGGATGATTTGCGGTATGAACCGATACTTCATGGCCTTTGAACAAAGTTTTAATTTCGTTTTTTGTTAGGTATCCCTTGGTATCCAATTTATTTGAATTCAAATGAAAAGTGCCTTTAAGTCCATACTCATTCATTAATTTCACCATCTTACGATCGGCTTCGGGCCCATCGTCGTAGCTTAAAATTAAAGCCTTCGATTTTCCTTCTGGAAAAAGCATTTCAATCCTAATACTACTGGTAGGTTTTGTATTATTGGATTGTGCAAATAGGGCGCTTGTGAATAAAAGAAAGTAAAAAGGCAATAATATTATTTTCATAGTATAAATTTCAGCGTCCATGATTTAAGAATCCTAAATATAATACTTGTTTATATCATTAAATGAATATTATATAAATTGTATCTTGTATAAACAATAAGCAACATCATTCAACCATGAAAAAATTACTAAACTTTTTCTTTTTAATAATAGCAAATCATTTGGTGGCACAAATGCCTATTCCTGTAGCAGGAAAAATTGATAGAATTGAAAATTTTAAATCAAAATTGGTAGCCGCTAGAACTATTGATATTTGGTTGCCCGAAGGTTATACAAAAAATAAAAAATATGCCGTCTTGTATATGCAAGATGGGCAAGGCTTGTATGATACAAATACCACTTGGAATCATCAAAGTTGGGAGGTAGACGATGTGCTTACTTCATTAGTTAATAATAATACAATAAAGGAGGCGATTGTTGTGGGCATTTGGAATGGCCAAACCTCAAGACACGTGGAATATTTTCCTCAAAAACCTTATGATGGCTTAACGCCCATTGAAAAAGATACGGTCACTGCACAATTACAAAGGGCTTCAAGAACCAAAGAATTTTTTCAGCCAATATCAGATAAATACTTACAATTTTTAGTAACTGAGTTAAAACCATTTATTGATTCAGCATATTCAACACACCCAAACAAAGCCAATACTTTTATTGCGGGAAGTAGTATGGGAGGTTTGATCTCTATGTATGCAATTTGCGAATACCCCAATGTTTTTGGAGGTGCCATTTGTATGAGTACGCATTGGCCAGGAACATTTACAACTGATAACAACCCAATGCCCAATGCATTTGCAAAATATATGCGTGAACGTTTACCCAATCCAAAAAACCATAAAATGTATTTTGATTATGGGGATCAAACATTAGATGCCATGTATCCACCCCTTCAAAAAAATATTGACATGGTTATAAAGGCCAAAGGCTTTACCAATAAAAATTGGATGACTAAATTCTCCCCTGGTGACAATCACAGTGAAGTTTCCTGGAATAAGCGATTGCCAATCGCAATTCAATTCTTATTTGGAAAGTAGTTTTATTCAAAAGAAATATAGGATCATATATACATGAGGCTACTTAAATTAATTTAAGCCATTGCCATTTTTCTATATTTACTAGGACGCATATGCTTCTTTTTAATAAATACACGATTAAAATAAGTAAGTGTCTCAAAGCCATTGGCATAAGCTATTTCGGCTATCTGCTTATCGGTTTCCATTAATTGATTGCAAACATTGGCAATGCGAATATCATTCACATAATCAGAAAATGTTTTACCCGTTGCGCGTTTAAAAAATTTACAAAACGCTGTTGGAGATAAATGTATTAAAGCCGCTGCTTTATGAATACTTAAAGGCTCTTGGGCATGTTTTTGAATATATTGACAAACCTTATTTATTCTTTTTTCATTTTCACTTCCTTTAAGTGGTTGATAATATACAGAGGCTAAGGATTCCTGTTTTAAAGTAGATAATTCATTAAGAATTTGTAAAAGGCTAGTTATTTTTTCAATTCCATTTTTTGTAGGCAATATTTTTAACTGTTCTTTTACGATTGCAATATTTTTTCCTTTAATACTAATGCCGCAATTTGCAACACTCAATAATTTATGAATAGATGATAATTCATCAAGTCCAATAAAGCGCTCAATAAATGCTGTTGAAAATTGAACAACAATGGCTTCGGACTTTCCTTTCAAATCACTGTCACTTACCCAAGTATGCGGTAAGCCGGGGCCAATAAGCACAAGGTCGCCACTTTCATAAAACGCATGGTGATCACCTATGATTCTTTTACCTTTTCCTTTTACAATTAGGGTAAGTTCATACTCGGGGTGATAATGCCAGAAAAAATCAAATTTGGCCTTTTGTATTGTAAAAGCAACAAAGGAGGCTTGACCTTTAATTTTATCTATATTTTCTAACAATGGTTTCATATACCACTATTTAAGCTGTTTTAATGCTCAAATATAAAGTCTTTTGTCAATATAGTGCTATAAATAGAATATCTAGTATTATTCAATACAAGCTCAACTCAATAATTTTAACCATAATTTTATTTTTATGGAAAAAATACCAGCCTACGTAATGGATGCACTAGCAAAACCCTATGTGCTAACACAAGAACAAATTGACTTTTATCAAAAAAATCGTTTTATCAAATTAAAGCAGGTGTTCGACAAAGAAACCATTGCTTTTTTTAATGAGGCCATTGGAAAGCGTGTAGACATAATGAATAAAGAAAACACTCCATTGGAGGAGCGAAGTACCTATGGAAAAGCTTTTTTGCAATTGTTTAATTTATGGAAGGAAGATGATGTGGTAAAGGAGTTTGTTTTAAGCAAACGACTAGCTCAAATTGCAACGGATTTAATGCAAACAAATGGTGCACGTATTTATCATGATCAAGCTTTGTTTAAGGAAGGTGGTGGTGGGATCACTCCTTGGCATGCTGACCAATATTATTGGCCATTGGAAACAGATAAAACAGTAACGGCCTGGATTCCTTTGCAGGCAACACCTTTGGAGCTTGGTCCATTGGAATTTAGTGCGGGAAGTCACCAAATAGTGGAAGGCCGTGATTTAGAAATTGGAGACGAAAGTGAAAATGTTATTCAACAAAAATTAAAGGTTACTAATTTTGAACATGTCATTGAAGCCTTTGATTTAGGAGAGGTGAGTTTTCATAGCGGATGGATATTTCACCGAGCAGGCGCCAATACCACCAATGAGATGAGAAAAGTAATGACGGTGATTTATATGGACAAGGATATGATTTTAAAAAATCCTGAAAACAAAAATCAAATAAATGATTGGAATACTTGGTGCCCTGGTGCCACAATTGGCGAAGTTATCAATACAGCTTTGAACCCCATTGTTTATCAAAAAGGATAACTTGTAAATAATAAACAGTAAGGGCATGCAATTTGAAATTAATAGAAAATGGTGGAAAGAAAAAGTGGTTTACCAATTGTATCCCCGAAGTTTTAAGGATACGAATGGGGATGGCATTGGGGATATTAATGGCATCATTCAACAATTGGATTATATAAAAAATTTGGGGGTAGATGTGGTATGGATTAATCCCATTTTTGAATCGCCCAATGAAGATATGGGCTATGATATAGCTGATTATAAGGCCATCATGAAGGAGTTTGGAACCATGGCCGATTTCGAATTCATGTTAAAGGGTTTGCATGACAGAGGTATTAAATTAATTATGGATTTGGTGGTGAATCATACCAGTGATGAACACCCATGGTTTAAGGAAAGTAGAAAATCCAGAGACAATCCATACCGCAATTATTATCATTGGTGGGATGCGGAAAAGGGAACACCTCCCTATAGGTGGAGTATTTTTGATAAGGAAAACAATGCATGGAAATATGATGCTACCACCAATAGCTACTACTTTCATATTTTTAGTGAAAAGCAACCCGATTTAAATTGGGAAAATCCCGAGGTTAGGAATGCGATTTATGATATCATGAAATTTTGGTTGGACAAAGGCATTGATGGTTTTAGGTTGGATGTGATTGCTTGTATTTCAAAAGACATCAATTTTCCTGAAATGCCTAAGGACATGCATGTAAGCAAATGGTTCCCCTATTATGCGCAGGGTCCTTATTTACATGATTATTTACAGGAAATGAATAGAGAAGTATTTTCCAAATATGACTGTATGAATGTGGGGGAGATGAGTTTTGTAACTACAGACGATGCATTGCTATTTGTGGACGAAGACCGAAATGAGTTACAAACCTTTTATCATTTTGATCATACTGGTGTTGGCATAAGCCAAGAAAATTTCATGTATGCCGATGCATCTAATTGGGATTTAGTAGCATGGAAAAAAATATTTTATAATTGGGATAAAGTGTTTGCTGAAAAAGGATGGGGCACTATGTATTTGGGCAACCATGATATGAGTCGCATGGTAAGCCGTTATGGGAATGATAGTGAAACATTTAGGGAGGTATCTGCAAAAATGCTGCACACTTTTATACTAAGCATGCGCGCCACTCCCTATATATACAATGGGGATGAAATTGGGATGGTGAATACCAATCACACGGATATAGAAGCTTATAAGGATGTGTACACCATTAACTATTACAACCAGTTAAAACAAAAAGGGGAAGATCATAAAGGCTTTTTACTATCACACGCTAAAATAAGCAGGGACAATGGCCGAACACCCATGCAATGGGATGATACTAACCAATCTGGTTTCAGCAATACTACACCATGGCTAGCAGTGCATAAAAATTATACAAGCTTAAATGTTGCAGCGCAAGAAAAGGATCCAGGTTCTGTGTTAAATTATTTTAAGCACATGGTACAATTAAGAAAAGAGCATTTAACGCTTGTTTATGGCGCATTTGAATTAGTGGACGAAAGTAACGAGCAGCTATTTGCTTACACAAGAACATTAGAAAATGAGCAATTTTTGATTGTTTTAAATTTTTCAGATACACCAGCGCAATTAAATACAACTATTCAAATAAACAAAGAAAATATATTAATTAGCAATTACGAACAACCTTGTAAAAATAATAACTACGAGCCTTATGCAGCCGTCATTTATAAAACAAGAAAATAAAATATTAAAAAAATAATTATGAAATATCTATTTATTACATGTACACTATTTTTAAGTACCACCATTTTTGCTCAAAAAAACAATAACACCATAAAAGGTGAAGTAATGTACCATGTTTTTCAACGTAGCTTTTATGATAGCGATGGCAATAAACATGGTGACTTAAATGGCTTAAAACAAAAATTACCTTATTTACAAGACTTAGGGGTTACCTCAATTTTGTTATTGCCTTTATACGAAGCAGATTGTTATCACAACTATTTTGCAAATAATTTCGAAAATATAGATACCACTTTTGGTAGCATGGAAGATTATATTGGACTTGTAAAAGAAATTCATAAGCGCGGTATGAAAGTATACATGGATATGGAAACCCAATATGTTACCGAAAAACATTTGTGGTGGAAAGACGCAGTAGGTAATTTAAATTCAAAATACAGTGACTATATTTTATTTGAGGACTCGGCGCATAAAACACCTGCTAGTATTATTTTTGATTTAAGAAAATTAGATAATTATAATGGAACCTCTATAAAAATTACAACTGTTAATTTAAAAAGTAAAAAGGTACTGGATTACAATAAAAAATTATTCTCTTATTTTGTGGATCCCAATAAGGACGGCAAATTTGATGATGGTGTGGACGGCTTTAGGCAGGACCATGCCATGGATCATTTGGATGGCAAGCCCACACTCACTAATTTATTTACAACATTTTGGTCTCCCTTATTTACGCATTTAAAAAAACAAAATCCAGCACTTAAAAATGTTGCAGAGCAAGCGGAGTGGAAAGATTATGGCTATGCATATTTTAAAAATGCAGCTGTAGACAGGATGTTTGGGTTTGGTTTACAACAAGCAATCGTATCCTTTGACAAAGAAAATTTAATAAAAAATGCCGATTCTATTTTAGCGAACTGCCCCAAAGGCAAGGAACAAATTATATTTATTGAAAACCATGATATAGATAGGTATGCATCTATAGAGCCCAATAAGGGAAAGCAAAAATTAGCGGCTTCTTTAATGTTATTGATTGGCGGGGTTCCTTCTATTTTTTATGGACAAGAAATTGGCATGATGGGGAAAAATGGCAATTGGGGTGGAACCGATGGCAATGATATACCGCGCCGCACTGCCTTTAAATGGACTAAGTCCTATGATGAAAAAGGCATGGCTACCTGGTATAAAAATGTTGTTGCAGGTTGGAACAACACCAACTTATCTGTGAATGATGAAGTTTCTTTGGAGGTACAATTAAAGGATAATAGTTCATTGTTTAATTATTATAAATCAATGATCAAATTAAAACAAAGCCATCCTGCTTTGGCAATAGGCAATTATGCAAATGCTGTAAATAATAATCGTAAAGTGTATAGTTTTCTAAGAAGCTATAAGAACAATAAAGTACTTGTAGTAGTAAACTTATCAAATGAAGTTCAAACTGCAGGTTTTGTGCAGGATTATAGCAAATCCACTTCAATATTTGGCAACGGCAGTTTCACAAATAATAGTATACAACTAAATCCATATGAGGTTTCAGTGCTTGAAATAAAATAATAGCTATTAATTGTAAAGGAACTAGGTTAATCGATTCGCTTTACTTTTTTTGCAGGGACACCCGCAACTAGTGTATTGCTAGGCACATCTTTGGTTACCACGGAGCCTGCTGCAACAATGGCGTTTTCGCCCACGGTAACACCAGGTAAAATAGTAGCGCCTGCGCCAATCCATGCGTTTCTTTTAATTACAATAGGTTTACACAACAATGATTTTCTGTTATGGGGATTCGTTGGATGATTCTCTGTAATTAAATTTACTTTGGGTCCAATGAGTACATCGTCTTCTATGGTAATGCCACCTAAATCTAAAAAGGAACATGCGTGGTTGATAAAAACGTTCTTGCCAATGGTGGTATGTTTTCCAAAATTGATATAAAAGGGCGGGAAAATGCCAGTGCTATTGTCAATAGGACTTCCAATAATCTCGCTTACAATTTTTCTTACTTCATTTACATCTCCCGTATTGTTTAAAACCGCATTTAATTTTAAGGTATTGGCTACGATAGCCATAAACGCTCCATACTGCGGATGATCCTGTCTTACTTCTTCACCAGCTTTCATCAGTTCAAAAATGTTTTGTGTATTTGACATAGGGCAAATTTAAATATTATATCATATTAAATACATTTTGCAACATTTTTTAAAAGATATTGTTATGTAATAGGACTAAAAATAAGTTAATGTCAAAAGAGGCTACAATTATATTTCCCAATCAATTATACAAAGATAATTGTGCCGTTCATTTAAAAAGACCTGTCTATTTAGTGGAAGAGTGGCATTATTTTAACCAATACCCATTTCACAAAGAAAAATTGGTGTTGCATAGGGCTAGCATGAAATTTTATGAACACTATTTAAAAGAACAGGGATTTTTGGTTCACTATATTGAAGCTACCCAGTCACAAAATAAATGTGAATTGCTAATCCAACATTTTCATGACAATGGTTTTACAAAAATACATATAGTGGATCCAGTTGATGATTGGATTTTACAAAAAATTAAATCTAGTTGTGCATTCAATGGCATAGCGCTAATTATTTATGACAATCCCAATTTTTTAAATACCATTCAACAGGTAGATACTTTCTTTACTAAAAGGAAAACCTATTTTCAAACGGATTTTTATACGGCACAAAGAAAGTCAAGAAATATTTTAATGGAAAAGGATGGAAAGCCAATAGGAGGAAAATGGACCTATGATGCAGAAAATAGGGCTAAATTTCCTAAAAAAGAGCTACCCCCTAAATTACCCACAGCGCCCTACCATAAATTTTTAGAGGAAGCAAAAGCCTATATACAGGAACAGTATCCAAATAATTATGGAGTAGTAAATGAAAATCATTTATTTGCCATCAATTTTAACGATAGTGAAAAGTGGCTTGAAATATTTTTGGAAGAACGCTTTGAAAAATTTGGAATTTATGAAGATGCGATTGTGGCAAAAGAATATGTTTTGAATCACTCTGTTCTTTCACCTATGTTAAATATTGGTTTACTAACCCCGCAACAAATTATTGACCGTACTTTATCCTATGCAAATAAAAAAAATATTCCATTAAATTCATTAGAAGGGTTTATTAGACAAATAGTTGGGTGGCGAGAATTTATTAGAATAGTATATGAGCGAGAAGGGTCAAAACAACGAACTACAAATTACTGGAAGTTTACGAGAAAAATACCAATAAGCTTTTGGAACGGAACTACTGGTATTGCCCCAATAGATATCACCATAAAAAAGGTGTTGGAAACAGGCTATTGCCATCATATTGAAAGGCTAATGGTACTTGGCAATTTTATGCTTTTGTGCGAGTTTGACCCCAATGAAGTGTATAAATGGTTCATGGAAATGTTTATTGATGCATACGACTGGGTAATGGTACCAAACGTATATGGCATGACACAGTTTGCAGACGGCGGCTTAATGACCACAAAGCCATATATAAGTGGCAGTAATTATTTAATGAAAATGAGTGATTATGAAAAGGGAGCCTGGCAAGAAATTTGGGATGGTTTATTTTGGCGTTTTATGCATGAACATAGAACCTTTTTCTTAAGTAATCCAAGAATTGGAATGCTTGTTCATACTTTCGATAAAATGAATCCAGATAAACAAGCACTGCATTTGCAAAATGCGAATAAGTTTTTAAATGAATTAGATAAGCAAAATTAATCATGCAAAAGTTTAAAAATATATTTCCTACCAATTATCAAGCAATAATTAATAAAATAAATGTAATTCATCCTGGGAGATATGCAAAAACAAGAAATTTTCTAAATGGCGATATTACTTATCTATCTCCTTACATTTCAAGAGGAGTAATTTCGACAAAGCAAATCATGAACATAATTTTAAAAAACGGGTTTACTTTTTTAGAATGCGAAAAATTAATTCAAGAACTGTGTTGGCGTGAATATTATCAGCGTGTATGGCAGGTTAAAAAAGAATTAATATGGGAAGATTTAAAACAAGCGCAACCAGATTTCATACATACTAAAATGCCAGTTTCATTATTGCATTGCACTACGGGTATTGAAGTAATTGATGAACAACTGAATCATTTATATGAAATAGGTTATGTACATAATCATATCAGAATGTATATTGCCTCTATGGCTTGTAATGTTGGGAAAGCGCACTGGAAAATACCCGCTAAATGGTTTTACTATCATCTATTAGACGGAGACATAGCAAGTAACAATTGCAGTTGGCAATGGGTAGCCGCATCTTTTTCTTCAAAAAAATATTACTGCAATCAAGAGAATATAAATAAGTACACCAACACCAATCAAAGGGATACTTTTTTAGATAAAACCTATGATGAAATTGCAAGCATTCAAGTACCTGATGCTTTAACAGCTACCACCCTGTTGCAATTAAATACAAATTTACCCATCACAAAACTTCCAATACTAGATGTAACCAAGCCTACACTTATCTATAATTCCTATAATCTGGATCCAAACTGGCGTGCAAATGAAAATGTGAATAGGGTATTGTTATTGGAGCCGACTCATTTTGCTAACCATCCGGTAAGTGAAAAGGTATTAGATTTTGTATTGGCCCTTTCCAAAAATATTCCAGACATACAAGTTTTTACAGGAGAAATCACATCCATCTTGGCGCTATATAATGAAAGCAACATTTTAATAAACGACGCCATCATTTCAAAAGAACATCCAGCATTTGCATATTATCCGGGGATTAAAGACCAACGGGATTGGATGTTCCCAAATGTTACGGGCTATTACTCTTCCTTTTTTAATTTTTGGAAAAAATGTATACAGTCTTTGTAACTATTGCCTAACTGATAAATTTATATTCATTGGCTTTAGAAGGCATTGAACAAGTTGCTTGCTTTCCAAAAATTTTGTATCTGTTGTTGGCTACTAAATCATAGATCCAGTTTCTTAAAAATTTTGGGAAAATTAAACCTAACATCGCAATCCTTGGCCAACCTGATAATAGTTTGACAATTTCAACAATGGCATCTGATTTATAAAAAATCATTTCGTCTTTAATAAATACAACCGATTGGCAATCTTGTTTGACATTGTGCTGTTTCATTAGCTTTTCACCTACACTCGTTTGTTGTGCTGCAAAGTGCAAATTATTATTTTTATCATGCTTTATTAAAAACAAAACTGTTTTGTTACACAAATTACATATTCCATCAAATAGTACAATATTCATATAAAGTCGTATTAAATTTTTTATGAACAAGCATTTTAAAGAGCGCCTAGTTACTTATTTAATTTGTCCATTTGTTTTAATGCAAGTACAAATGCAATACCAAATAGTATCGTTATAAAGCCTGCAAAAAAGGGCAGTAATTGTATCATTTAATCTTTATTGATTAATTTAAGCAAAATAGCAAACCCGAGAATAGAAGGCACCCAGATACCAATAAATATGCCTGCCTCTTTTTCTCCAGAAAACCATAATATTTCTGAAAATACTAAGGATAAAAATGCGGCAACTAACATTAAGATATCAACGGGAGTAAATTTTTTAAACATAATTTAATATTTGGATGTAACCTAGTCTATTAATGTTAAACTTCCTTTTTCATTTTAGTGGATTAAAGATTTTTACCCTATCGACTCAAAAAAATTCCTATTCTGTGTATCATAAAATTACAATTACCAGTATCTATTAAACAGTATGATACCATATAGAGATAGTAGTCTAATTTTGAAAATATAACATTTATGAATGGCCATTTTGACTTTTCTTTTATTACATTGGTACCTATCTCTTTTTGGACAAACCTTCTATCTGCATCGCTACTCCGCACATAAAATGTTTACCATGTCTCCTTTCTGGGAAAAATTTTGGTATGTATTTACTTGGGTGACCCAAGGAACCTCTTATTTAAATGCGCGTGCTTATGCCATTTTGCATAGAATGCACCATGCTTATAGCGATACAGAAAAGGATCCACATACGCCTCATTTTTTCAAGGAAGCATTTACCATGATGATGCATACAAGGAATGTTTACAATGGGGTACTCACTGGCACATTGCAGGTGGAGCCTAAATTTGATAAAAACTTTCCTGTTTATCCTGTTATTGATAAAATTGCAGACCATACTGCTACCAGATTATTATTTGCAGGCTTGTATATTAGTTTTTATTTTCTTTTTGCAAGCAGTTGGTGGATGTTCTTATTATTACCCATTCACTTTTTAATGGGACCAATACAAGGAGCAATCGTAAACTGGGCGGGACACAAATACGGCTATCGAAATTTTCCAGAAGAAAAAGATCAATCTAGGAACACCTTAATTTTTGATTTTTTAATGTTGGGTGAATTGTTTCAAAATAACCATCATCATGCAGGAGCAAGACCCAATTTTGCTGCAAAATGGTGGGAAATTGACCCAGTGTATCCCATTATCAAATTTTTCGATAAATTGGGTATGATTAAGCTTATCATTCCTAGGTAGTTAAAAGCCACTTGTGTAACATAATCAATTGGCAGATTGAAAGAAAGCATTTCACTTTTAAATTGTAATAATATGAATTTCCAAGAAAAACTAGACCATTTAATCGTTGACCAAAAACAAATACCAGCTGAATTTGCACTACCAGCGTTGGTAGATCAAAAAACATATTTATCCAATGGCGAAATGATTCATTGGGATGGTCCAACCCATGAAGTATTTTCGCCCATCTGTATTCAAACACCCAATGAAATAGAGCGCATCAAAATTGGCTCTTATCCAGTTTGTACTGAGAAGGAAGCTAAAATTGCTTTAGATGCTGCATGTGCAGCCTATAACGACGGTCGTGGCGAGTGGCCAACCATGCCTGTTTCGGAAAGAATAAAATGCGTTGAAAATTTTATTACTAAAATGCTTGAACAAAAAGAAATCGTAGTAAAATTATTAATGTGGGAAATAGGTAAAACCTATGCAGACTCAGAGAAAGAATTTGATAGAACGGTTGAATATATTTATGCAACCATTGATGCCTTAAAAGACATAGATAGAGATTCATCCCGTTTTACAATTGAACAAGGGATCGTAGCACAAATTAGACGTTCTCCATTAGGGGTAGTTTTGTGTATGGGGCCATTTAATTATCCTTTAAATGAAACTTTCACCACGTTGATTCCTGCTATCATCATGGGGAATACTTTATTATTTAAGGCACCTAAGCATGGGACTTTGTTACATTACCCAATGCTTGAAGCCTTTAAAACATGCTTTCCTAAAGGGGTAGTGAATACCATTTATGGAAGGGGCAATGTGATTATTCCTGCTTTAATGGAATCAGGAAAAATAAATGTACTTACTTTAATAGGCTCTAGTAAGGTAGCCAATCAGTTAAAAAAATTACATCCAAAAGTAAATCGTCTTAGAGCAATATTAGGACTGGATGCTAAAAATGCAGCCATTGTATCCAAGGATGCAGATATTGCTTTGGCTGCCAAAGAAACAGTTTTAGGAGCACTTTCTTTTAATGGGCAAAGATGCACCGCTTTAAAAACAATATTTGTTCATCATACCATTGCAGACAAATTTATACAATTATTAAACGAGCAAATTGGTCAATTGAAATTTGGATTGCCATGGGAAAAAGGCGTTACGCTAACTCCATTGCCAGAACCCGGGAAACCAGCCTATTTAAATGATTTGATGGAAGATGCTAAATTACACGGTGCGAAAGTGATGAATGAACATGGCGGAACCATTAAGGCCTCTTTCTTTTTTCCTGCTGTATTATTTCCTGTAAATAATAAAATGAAAATATACAGTGAAGAGCAGTTTGGCCCTATTATCCCAATTATTCCTTTTGATGATATCGAAGAACCTATTCAATATATTATTTCATCTACCCATGGCCAACAAGTAAGTTTGTTTTCAAAAAATAAATCAGAACTCGCAAGTTTGATTGATCCATTGGTAAACCAAGTGAGCCGTGTAAATATTAATTGTCAATGTCAAAGAGGACCGGATAGTTTTCCATTTACTGGCCGCAAGGACAGTGCAGAAGGTACTTTGTCTGTTGTGGATGCTTTACGATCATTCTCCATTAGATCACTAGTAGCTGCTAAATTAACGGAAGAAAATAAAGATATTATCAATGATATTGTGGCTTCGCATGATTCTAATTTCTTGAGCACGAAATTTATATTTTAAGCGAACCTAAGTAGCGATGGGCAACAAAAAATAATTTATTTATTGATAAATTGCAGTAAGCACAATAGCATATAAAAATGTAAATTTTTATTGGATGTTAATGAACTTTTAATTCTTCAATTTTCATTTTTAATTTCTCAAATGAAAATCGGTCTGAGTTATTTTTTCCAACATACCTAAATACTTCTTCTCCATTTTCATTTAATAAAATAAGTGCTGGATAATGTACCACCTGTCCATGAAATGCATAGCCATTTGGGATGTTGAATTGGTCTGCTAATTTTGCATCCAAGTCCTGATAAATAGGTAATGCTGTTGTATTTTTTGAGGTTAATTTTTTTGCCCATTCCTTTATTTCTTGTTCGTTATCTGGTTTAATAAATACTTGTACCACATTTGATAAACTCGTTGCTTTTTCAAAGTATTCACTAGTGTGCCTTATACAATAGGGACATTCAGTTTTTAACAAAAAATGAAGTGCTACAAACTTTCCTTTTGACTTGCTCAAACTAAAACTACTTTTATCTGTTACAGATTTTAAAGTAAAGTCTTGCATAATTTGAGCTTGTGTATTTACTGAAAATAATATTATTGCGAGTACTGTTTTTAAATATTTCATGATCTTTTTTGCAAATTTATCGTTATTTCAACAATGATAAAAATTATGTACTAATTTAGACCTATGCGTGGGGAATTAAATTTAAATACTGGCGATTATGTTTTTAGTACGGTTGTAAATATGGATAAGATTGATTTAAATGAAATTATTGGCAGCTTTAAAGAGCAAGAAGGCATAACAATTATCATTTCTAAAGCTTATGCCCATAAATTAGGTTTAACCTACACCACAATAATGTCTTGGATAACATTACAAGTGCACTCCTCTTTAGAAGCTGTAGGTTTAACAGCAGCCTTTTCAAAAGTATTAGCCGATCAAAACATGAGTTGCAATGTGGTTGCAGGGTATTATCATGACCACATTTTTGTTCCTAAGGAAGATGCTGAAAAAGCAATGCAATTGCTTAGTGCTATGAAGTCGTAAAAGGGCTATTCATTTTCCTTAATCACATTTTTCTGATACGCCCTGTGAAATTGACCGATATAGGCATATTTTACCCCCTCATAATGTTGGTTGGCAATACTAGGCAATCCTAATGGCTGTATGCTGATGCTTTCAAATAAATCCTTGTATTTGTGCACCCATCCTTGAATGTCATTGGTTGCTTCTAAGTCCATTAAGGCCTCTTCGCAGTGCTTGTC
>CANHIR010000002.1 GCA_947461015.1 Bacteroidota bacterium
CATTACTTGAATTTTTTGGTTAAATAATTGGTTTTTCCCAGTGGACACTCTTTACCAGAGCGAATCAGCCAAAACTGATTTGGGAGGGCAAAGGTAGGCAATTATTGTGGATTTTCGGCCAGTTTTAAGGTAAAAATGAGGGCTACGGGGAAATGATCACTGTATCCGGCATTAAACTGGCTTCCATTGTAGGTTCTTTTGGGGTATCCGGCATACTTTCCCTCAGGCTCCACCATGTTTTGGTTCCTATAAACAATTGATTTGTAATTATTTAAGATAAAATTTCCGTCTTCAACCCCCACGCTACACCAATTGGAACTTAACAAAATTTGATCAAATAAGTTCCATGCGTCATTGTAGGCTAAGCTTCCTATTCCATTTCTATACATCTTTAAGAATGGATTCACCATTTTAAGTTGAGTTAGACTCTTATTGGTAGGGTTGTCATTGAAGTCTCCCATTACCATAAATTTAGCACCTGGATCATTTTTTTGAACACTATCTATAATTCGCTTACAAATAGAGCTTGCCCAAATTCTTTTGCTAGCAGAACTTTGTTCACCGCCTCTTCGGCTTGGCCAATGATTTACTAAAATATGCACCCATTCATTTACTAAACGTCCTTTTACATATAAAATGTCCCTAGTGGCATAGTCAGTAAAATGAGTTTCGTCGGTTAAGCTAATGGGTAGATATTGATAAGGTATAAATTGTGTTGGGTTATATAGTAACGCCACATCCACCCCTCTTTGATCCTTTGAATCGAAATGAATGTATTTGTAATGGTATTTTTTGAGCAATGGACTTGTGATTAATGTATTGAGCACAATTTTGTTTTCTATTTCTGCTAAACCCAATAACGCAACTCCATTAACACTTTCTAAAACACCCAGTTTATAAATTACAGATGATAAACGTTCGGCCTTTATCTCGTAAACTAATTTGTTGTATTTTTTTTCACTATCTGGCAGGAACTCCTCGTCAATCACATTGGATTGATTAATGGTATCATAAAAATTTTCACAGTTATAAAATCCAATCAACACTTTTTGTTGCCTAGTTTGATACTGAGCAATAGCGAAAATAGGAAGCGTTAAAAGTGTTGCGGATGCAAGGGTTTTAAAAAAGGGGGTCATATTATTTTTAAAGCAATAATATAATTTATCATTAAAGCTGTTAAAGTATTTTCCGAAGAATTCTGCGTGTAATTAATATTCATATTTGGTATTCAATTTCATCAATGATTTTTAAATCGTTTTTTACATTTTTTTGTTTACTAATTATTTCGAGCATGGGTTACGGCCAAGTTGCAAATGAACATATTGTTCAGGAGGAGGATGCGTATACAAATGGAAATACGGATTGGATCCCTAGTATGTTAAACGCGGTTTCGAACCCCTTATACAATCTTATGATTTATAATGGACGTGTTTTTTCATGGAATCTTAGAGGTGAAAGTGGATCCGTGAAAATGGTAGATGGTATCAACTGGCATTCCAAAATTGGTCAGTGGAGTGGGGATCACTTATTTACTGGGATGAATTATATTTTTAAAAAGAATGAGGTACACTTGCATGGCACTTTCTCTAGTAGTGGATATTTTAATACTCAAATTGCAAATGTATTGAGTACAGAAAATACGGTCCAAAAAAAGACGACAACCTTTCTTGGCAACTTTTCAAATACAAGCAACACAAGTAATATAAAATCTATGGCAATACACTTTAATGACGCACTTGCTTTGAAAAATGTGCATTCCAATTTTGCTATTAAACTTGAAGAAGCGCCCTTGGGCATATTGCCAAATGGTTATAAAAAATTAGCAAATGTTTTTTTTAGTATAGATAAAAAACACAACGCGAATACAAGTATTGGACTTTCTTTCATTTGGAATTACTTGGATCAGGGAAGGGCGGCAACAACAACAAATGAAATGTACGCACTTAGCCAACAACGCAGCTATAGTCCAAATTGGGGGTGGTATCACAATAAACCATACTTTCCAAGTACGCGACAAACCAATGTGCCGGTAATCACATTTAGGTATTCGAAAAAATGGAGCGATCGCGCTACATTAAATGTAAGCAATGGTATTGTTTTTGGGAAAGAAACAAGGTCAAACTTAGAATGGACCAATACCGCCGATCCACGCCCTGACTATTATAAGTATATGCCTAGTTATATAGTTGATACATTATTGTCTAATCAACTTAGAGACTGGTACTTGCAACATCCGCAGCAATTGCAAATTAATTTTGATCAATTGGAGCGGGTAAATAAAGCTGCTAATGAAAAGCGTTCCTTTTATATAGTGAACCAGGAAAATAGTACTTTATTTATGATGCATGGCAGTATTCAATTTACTCATGCGTTTAAACAAAAAGTAAACTTTCAAATAGGAATTGAATATGCTTTGGACCAGATACATTTTTTCAATACAATCAAAGATTTGTTAGGGGGCAGTTTTTTCTATAACTACAATGGCTGGATGAACGACGACACATTGGCTTTTAGTTTTCAAAATGATATTAGTCAGCCAAATAAAAAAGTAAAACTAGGAGAAAAATGGGGCGCCAATTACACAATGCATTCTTTTCAAGCGAAGCCTTGGATGCAAGTTCAAAAGCAAGGGCCTGTTTTTGAATCAGGGTTTGCATTGGGGTATGGTATTGAGGCCATTGAAAGATTGGGCAGCAATCAAAATGGACTATATCCCAACAGTAAGGGGAAAAGTGGACTTCAATATTTTACTACAGCTGATATGAAAGCGCAGTTGATGTATAAATATAGTGGCAGGATTTACCTTAGATCCATCCTTTATGCAAAATGGTTGGCGCCGAGATATCAAAGTATTTTTATAGATCCAGCAATTAATTCCTATTCAACTCCTTATGCATTGCAAGAAAGCAATTACGGAGCCGATTTGAGTATTTTTTACAGAGCGCCTAGTTTTAAAACAACCCTTAGTCTTTACCAAAAATTCGCGTTCAATGAAACTGAAAATAAAATGTTTTACCATGATGCATATGCCCGGTTTGTTTATGGCGTGGTTGGTCAAATGAATAGTATAAACAATGGCGTTGAATTGGTTATTGAAAACAACTTGCTAAAAAGTTTAAAAATGAATTATGCGGCTACCTTTTCAAACAATATTTTCTTAAACAATCCAGCTTATCAATACCTGGATGTAAATAATTTACAAATGAAAGAGTCGGGGGTTTTACTAATAAAAAATTTGCAAAAAAGCAATGGGCCGAAACTTGTAAACGCCATTTCATTTATTTACCAACCATTTTACGGATTCACATTAGGATTAACCACTTTGTATGCACAAGAAAGACCTGTATCAATGAATTTTTTTCGCAGAAGCGAGTGGGTGAAAAATAAATTAGACCCCATTACTTGGAGTCAAATTCAAAATATCACAATACTTCAGGATCAATTCGTTGTCAATGCTTTTGTTTCAAAATATTTTCAAACAAAGCCTTCGAAATATTCCCAAAAAATATATCGGTGGAGTATGAGCGCAAGTGCAAGAAATATATTAAATACTAGTATTCCCATAATCGCTTATGAACAAACCCGATTTGATTATTTGCGGTTTAAGAAAGAGAAGTTTGCTATGAAATATTTAATGGATGCAGGTGCAAGTTTCTCCATCCGCATTCAATTACAAATTCAATAAAAAATCATGAAAAACAAAACCTGGATGCTGGGCTTGATATCTTTTACAATGTTTTATTTACTGCTTACGCCTGCCTGTTTTAAAAAATCGGCAAATGCGGCTATCAATAATCATTTTGGCGACTCAATTACGACCATTAAAACCTTTCGTAAAATGCATAGTTTGGGTATGACAGAATTAATAGGTCAACCTATATACATACAAGGCATTGTGGTGGCCAATGACGAGCATGACAATGTATATAAGTCCCTATTTATTCAAGACAAGACCGGTGGTATTGTTTTGGTATTGGATGGGCAGTCTTTGTACCAAACTTATCCAATTGGTAGCCTGCTGAAAATAAATACCCAAAATCTTTTTCTAACCGACTACAGACACATGATACAGTTGGTTGCTTCTGTGGATTCATCTAGTGGCAGTTTAGTTACCTCAGGTATTCCCACACCTTTATTTTCAAAATTCATACAAGTGGTGTCTGAAAATGAGCCTGTCAATCCGTTGATGGTTAGCTTTAAAAATTTAACGGATACTTTACAAGGAAGACTCATTCAAATTAGTAGCGTAGAATTTAGTGCAGCAGATACGGGTCAGACTTATGCCGATAAAAAAAACAAATTGGGCTTAAGTAGGAGTTTGAAATTTTGTACGGGTGGCACAATATATATGAGGACAAGTGGATATGCCGATTTTGCAGGTGTTAAAACTCCTCCAGGAAACGGAATTGTCATTGGGGTTTATTCGGTGTACAATAATGAAAAGCAAATTATCCTAAGAGATACAAATGACATTTTGTTAACGGCAAAAAGATGTACAGGTGCTGCTTGGCTGCAAAATTTACCACAAACGGCTCAGAAATCTCCCAATTAGTTGTCAGCTTGTCAGTAAGCGTGCTTTGGTACCTTTATTGCTATAATAACATCAAATAGAATAATTATGCAAAAAGGACAAATACGCGTTCAAACGGAGAACATTTTCCCAATTATTAAAAAGTTCCTATACAGTGATCACGAGATTTTTTTACGTGAATTAGTGAGCAATGCTGTGGATGCTGCGCAGAAATTAAAAACCTTACATGGTAAAGGGGAAGCCAAAGGGGAACTTGGTGACTTAAGGGTCGAAGTTGTTTTAGATGCCAAAGAAAAAACCATCTCAATCATTGATAATGGAGTGGGGATGTCTGGCGAAGAGGTTGATAAATATATAAACCAAGTAGCTTTTAGTGGTGCTGAAGAATTTGTAAACAAGTACAAGGATGCGAGCATCATTGGTCATTTTGGTTTAGGTTTTTACAGCTCCTTTATGGTGAGCAGTAAGGTGGATATTTATAGCAAAAGTCATACAGGTACGCCAGGTGTTTTCTGGAGTTGTGACGGAAGTACAGAATATGAATTGTATGAAGTGGATTATAGCAACAGAGGAACAAAAATTGTTTTACATATTAATGAGGAAAGTGCTGAATTTTTAGATGCACAAAGAGTGAAAGGAATTTTAGAAAGATTCTGTAAATTTTTACCTGTAGCCATTTATTTCACAGACGCAAATGCAGCAAAACTAGATGCAAAAGAAACTGATGATGCGGGTGCTGTTTCGGATGCGATGGTTGAAAAGCCAATTAACAATACCAATCCTTTATGGGTGCGTAAACCTTCGGAATTGACAAAGGAGGATTATGAAAATTTCTATAAAGAGTTATATCCTTTTGGTGAAAAACCATTGTTCTGGATTCATTTAAATGTGGATTATCCATTTAATTTAACCGGTATTTTATATTTCCCTAAAATCAAACAAAGCTTTGAAATACAAAAGGACAAAATTCAATTGTACTGCAATCAGGTTTTTGTAACTGATGAAGTTAAAGATATTGTACCTGAGTTTTTAATGCTATTGCATGGGGTAATTGACAGTCCGGATATTCCTTTAAACGTGAGCCGAAGTTATTTACAAGGCGACCCGAATGTGAAAAAAATAAATGCGCACATCACTAAAAAAGTAGCAGACAAATTAGAAGAAATTTTCAACAACGATCGTAAGTCATTTGAAGATAAATGGGAGAGCTTAGGATTGTTTGTAAAATATGGAATGATCACTGACGATAAATTTTTAGAAAAGGGAAATAAGTTTTTGATTTTAGAAGATGCTGCTGAAAAAGGCAAATTTTATACAATAGATGAATACAAAACAACAACAGAGGCCATTCAAAAAAACAAGGACGGCAAACATGTTTTATTATACACCACGAATCCGGTCCAACAAGATGCTTTCATTCAAGCTGCGGTGGGTAAAGGGTACAAGGTAGTTAAATTAGAAACCATGGTGGACGCTGCTTTCATTAACAATGTTGAAATGAAATGGGAAGGTGTGCAGTTTGTGCGCGTAGATGCCGATGTGGTGGATAATTTAATTGATAAGCAAGAAAATGTAGCTTCAATATTAAGCATAGAAGAAGTTGAGCAAGCTAAAAAATTATTTGAATTTCAAGTACCTGAAATTACATTAACAGTGGAGGTGAAAGGATTGAGCAAAGACGCTGCTCCTGTAATTGCTACCCGTCCCGAATTTATGCGTCGTATGAAAGATATGGCCAGCATGGGCGGCGGAGGCATGACTGCATTTTATGCACAAATGCCCGACGAAGTTAATTTGACAATAAATGGAAATCATCCTATTTATCAAGCATTGTTAAAAGAACCCGATGCCGATAAGCAACAAAAGCAAGCACGTAATTTAGCAGATCTTGCATTATTGTCTCAAGGATTATTAAATGGGGCGGAGCTTACCAATTTTATTAATAGGAGTGTGGACTTGTTAAAATAAAAGTAGTTTTAAATAGTCTTTAATTAATGATACTTGACTTTGAATAAGTCACAAGTGGTCCCGTTGGGGCCACTTTTTTTATGCGCTGGCTCTAAGGTCTAACACTTGTATTTGAACGCTTTGGGTTCCTTGCCATTCATTCAATTGTAATTGAAATACAAGATCAAAGGGTTTTCCGGACTTTACTATTTTTAGCAGCTCTGGCATATTGTAACCAATGCCTCGGACATTGGTTTTACCTTGTGTAACGTTAAAACTAATATGTTGCTCTTTTACCAATTTTGTATAACCCGTATCATACACATTTTTTGCAATAAATAAAGGGCGCATATTTTCAGGCCCAAAAGGTTCCATTTGTGAGATGATATTATAAAATTGTATTCCTATATCATCTATTGATAGCTCGGCATTGATTATAATTTCAGGCGTTAGTTGATCTGCGGTGATACGGGATGCAACTGCTTGTTCAAATGCAATTTTAAATCCTTCTAATGCGCCTACTTCCATAGTCATTCCCGCTGCTGCAAAGTGACCGCCATATCCAATTAAATGGGTTCGACACGCATGCAAGGCCTCATATAAATTAAATCCATTTACACTTCTTGCGCTTCCTGCAATCACATCTCCACTTTGTGTAAGTACAATGGTTGGCTTATAGTGTTTTTCAATTAATCTGCTTGCTACAATCCCAACAACACCTTTGTGCCAATGTGATTGAAATACCACGGATGATTTTTTGGTTTGATGGAATGGATCTGCTTCAATAAGTGCTAAAGCTTCTTCTGTAATGGTTGTATCTGCTTCACGACGATCCAAATTATCTTGTTGTAGCACCGATCCAAATGCCAATGCTTTATCATAATCCTGCTCTATAAATAAATGAACCGCTTTTTTAGCATCATCCATTCTGCCAGCTGCATTAATACGCGGTGCCACTGCAAACACTAAATTGGAAATACGCATAGGGCCAGTTTGTTTAGCCAATTCCATCAAAGCTTTTAATCCAGGTGATGGGTTGTCATTCACTTTTTGAACGCCAAAAAATGCCAATGTTCTATTTTCGTCCGTAATGGGAACAATATCAGCTGCAATTGCGGTGGCTACTAAGTCCAAATATTGCAAATAGGATGCTGCCGGCAAGTTATATGTTTGCGCCAGTGCAGTAATTAATTTAAAAACCACACCGCAACCACATAATTCTTTATATGGATATTTGCAATCCACTTGTTTAGCATTTAAAATAGCAATAGCAGGGGGTAAAACTTCATCTGGCAAATGGTGGTCGCAAATAATAAAGTCCATACCCAATTCCTTTGCATAAGAAATAAGGTCGGTTGATTTAATTCCACAGTCTACTGAAATGATTAAATCAAAATTATTTTTTTTTGCAAAGTCAATGCCAATTTTCGAAATGCCATATCCTTCCTTGTATCTATGAGGAATATAGTAATCAATTTTTGGAGAAAGTTGTTTTAGAAACTGATATAAGGTAGCTACCGAAGTGGTGCCATCTACATCATAGTCACCAAAGACTAATATTTTTTGATTTCCATTTATGGCTTGCTCAATCCTTTCTACAGCCTTGCGCATATCTTTCATTAACCATGGATCGTGCAAGTGATCAAGACTCGGTCTAAAAAATTGTTTTGCTGCCTCAAAGTCAGTAATGCCTCTTTGTACTAATAGTTCACAAAGGATAGGATGAATTTTTAATGCTTCTTGTAAAGAATGCACTATTGCTGATTCAGCTGATATGAGGTTCCATCTTTTTTCCATTAGTATGCGCGGTCGGTTGTGTAACGTACTAATTCTTCCAGGGCCGCTCTTACAGGACTTTCAGGAAACTCATGTAAAATGAAAAGTGCTTTATCTCGGTATTCAATCATTTTTTGAGTAGCATATTCAATACCTCCATGTTCAACAACGTTATCAATTACAAATTTCACTTTCTTTTTATCGTTATTGTTGTTTTTGACAATATTAATAATTTGCTTTTTTAAGCTAGGTGATACTTTTTGTAAAACATGAATAAGGGGAAGGGTTAATTTTTTTTCTTTAATATCATTTCCGGTTGGCTTACCAATTGCTGCGTCACCATAATCAAACAAGTCATCTTTTATTTGAAAGGCCATACCTACCATTTCCCCAAATGTGCGCATTTTTTGAATGGTTTGCTCATCCTTTGTTACAGAAGCAGCTCCTGCGCCACAGCTTGATGCCAATAAACTAGCCGTTTTTCCGTTGATAATTTCATAGTAAACCGACTCGTCAAAATTTAAGTTTCTTGTTTTCTCTATTTGTAACAATTCTCCTTCACTCATTTTTTTTACTGCATTAGAAAGAATTGTTAGAATATCAAAATCTTTATTTTCTAGTGAGAGTAATAGCCCTTTTGATAAAAGATAATCTCCTACCAGTACCGCAATTTTATTCTTCCACAAAGCGTTTATGGAGAACATGCCCCTCCTCTCAAGTGCATCATCCACAACATCGTCGTGCACGAGCGTAGCGGTGTGTAATAGCTCAACTAAGCTTGCGGCTCTATAGGAAGTATCATTAATTTCTCCATGTAATCTTGCAGACAGTAAAACAAACATGGGACGCATTTGCTTTCCCTTTCGCTTTACAATATATTGCATGATTCTATCAAGCAAAGAAACCCTACTTTTTACAGCGTCCTTAAAATGCTTTTCAAATTCAATCAACTCTTTGCCAATTACCTCTTTTGCTAATTTCATGGGGGCGATATATATTTAAGGATTAAGCATGTTAAAATGTAAGGCCCCGAAATTTTGTAAAGAAGAAAGTTTCAAATCTGCTGCACTCCAATGTTCCAGCTTAATGTCTTCTGCCGAAGGAACAACCACGCATGTCATTCTTGCTGCTTTCACAGCAATCATTCCATAATAGGAATCTTCAAAGCAAATACAAGAAAGAGGGTTGGTGTGCATAGCAGAAGCACAATCTATATATACCTGAGGGTGTGGTTTAGCGTAGGGTAAATGTTGTGCTGAACAACTGGCGTGAATAAAACTTCTAATACCTAATTTATCCTTTACCCACTCAATCAACTCCATTGGGGAAGAACTGGCTAATCCCATTTTGAAATTTTGTTGCAAGAAAAATTCAAATACATGCTCAACGCCTGGCATAAGGGTTGCATGCTTGTCAATTAAGTCAAGTGCTAACTCAATGATTTTTTTTTCGACAATTTCATTTTGACTAACAGGGACATTAAATTTTTGTAACCAAAAAGCAACAAATTCCTTAGATCTTAAACCAGTAGTGATGGCATATTGTTGGGGCGTTAGTATAATGCCATATTGCCTAAATATCTCGGTAGCAGCTTTGTTCCATAAAGGTTCACTGTCAATTAAAAGGCCATCAATATCAAAAATAACTGCCGACTTTTTCATTCCCTAAAGATACAATATTTGTACTATCTTGCACCCCTAACAATTGATTACATAATGACATTATTTGATCGGTTAAAAAATATCAGAATTTTTCGTTCAATCATATATGGTTTAGTAGGTTTATTTACATATCCAGGACTTGCTTTGTTTAATAAGATTAAGATTGAAGGCACTGAAAATTTAGCAAATCTGCCAAGAGAAAAGGTATTATTTGTAAGCAATCACCAAACATATTTTGGCGATGTAATTGCCTTTGTACATATTTTTTGTGCTGTAAAATGGCGAAAATTTAACAAGTTAGGTATACCATATTATTTATTAAATCCGTTCACCAATCTTTATTTTGTTGCTGCAGAAGAAACAATGAATAACAATTGGTTATCAAGGTTGTTTAAATTAGGAGGTGCATTAACGGTGAAAAGAACTTGGAGAGCCGAAGGGATGGATGTAAATAGAGAAAGAGATTCGGTAGACACCCAAAAGATCGATCAGGCTTTGTCAAAAAGCTGGGTGATTACTTTTCCGCAAGGAACAACAAAGCCTTTTGCACCAGGCCGCAAAGGAACTGCGCACATTATTAAAAACAATCGCCCAATTGTGGTACCGGTGGTAATTAATGGTTTTTGGAGAGCATTTACAAAAAAAGGATTAACCTTTAAAAAAGTAGGAACTACACTTTCCATCCGCTTTAAGGCACCCATGAATATAGATTACAATAACTCTGTGGATGAAATCTTAGTGCAGGTAATGGATGCCATTGAACAAAGCAAGGATTATATGCTTAAAGGAAAGCATCACCAATTGCAATCCCAGCAATAGAAGGCATAACAAAATAAGCCTTCATTTCAAATTTAATCGTTTTTAAACAACGCTTTTAATTCGGTTGCGTCATCTGGCTTCATTTTCCCAGATAAAATCAATCTTAATTGACGGCGTCTTAAGGCCCCGTCATAATATTTAATTTGCTCTTCCGTTTCTGCGATAATTTGAGGTACCTTTTTAGGGTGCTTATTTTCGTCTAACGCAACAAAAGTAAAAAAGGCTTCATTGCTAAGCGCTCTGGTTTGTGAGATCATATTTTGATTCCACACTTTTAAATGAATTTCCATGGAAGTATTAAATGCCCTAGTTACAATGGCTTCAATACAAATTACATTTCCCAATTTAATGGGAGTTTTAAAGCTAATATTGTCTACGGAGGCTGTCATAGCCGCGGAATTGCAGTGTTTTGCAGCAGAAAGGTATGCGGCAATATCCATCCAATACATAAGTTTACCTCCCATTAAATCACCAAAAGTATTGGTGTCGTTTGGCAATACCAGTTCATTCATAGTGATATAGGAATCACCCGCTTTTCTTGCTTCCATATATTGTATTTATAAAACAAAGATACAAATACTTATACTACACATTGTTCAAGATTTGAAAGGTAATCTGGGTCTATATCTGCGCCATGCCCTGGCGTTTCATCAATACTTAAATGCATCCCATTAAACGTAACGCCCCCTAAAACTGGGTCTGCTAAATGACCAAGCAGACAAGTGTCCATATCATAATATTTCACATTGTCATGTGCCATTGCAAAATGCATTTTGGCACTCAGTGCCAAACGGCTTTCTAGCATTCCTCCCATCATACATGCTATATTATTTTCTCCGGCAATTGCTTGAATTTTAATAGCTTCATGTATACCACCACTTTTTGAAAATTTAATATTAATTAAATGGCAAGCTTGGTTAGCAATTAATTTTCTTGCATCATGATGCGTGAATACTGATTCATCGGCCATAATTGGAATTGGGGAGGCAGCACATAAAGCGGGAAGATAATCATCATAGTATTTGTGTATAGGTTGCTCGCAAAATTCAATATCAAATTCAGAGAGACTTTGTAACACTGGTAAAGCATCTTCCTTTGACCAGCCTTGATTTGCGTCAATTCTTAGTTTAATATCATTGCCAATACGATTTCTAATTTTCTGTATTCTCTCAATGTCTGATTTTGGATCTTTTCCTAATTTAACTTTGATCATGCGTACACCCTGACTTTTAAATTCGATTGCTTGTTCGGCCATTTTATTGGGCGTATCTATTCCAATTGTAAGATCTGATTCAATGGCCTTTTGCTGGCCCCCTAAAAATGCATAAAGTGGTTTGTTGGCAGCTTTTGCTGCAATATCATAAAGTGCCATATCAAAGGCGCTTTTAATGGTGTAATTTCCTGCAATAATGCTATCTAATTCTGCTAAACGTGCATTTATTTCCAAAGGATTTTTCCCTTTCCAAAAGGCTGCAAAATCCTTGGCATGATAAAAGCAACTGGTTTGCGTTTCCCCAACAATCATGGGAAAAGCAGAACATTCACCAAGTCCAATGATTCCTTCATTGGTATGTATTTTTATAAGAATATTTTGTGCAAATTCCATGGTTCCCGTTGCAATCGTAAATGGCACCATGGGGATTTTAAACATATAAATATCCGTCTTGATAATTTTCATTTCCTGGTTGTTTATTAAGTATAATTTTAAAGGTACAAATTCTTTGTCATTCCCTTTTTCCAACCGATATTTGCCATACGAACTAATGTTAGCATGAATCTATCTTTTGACAATACCCAAAATGCATTTGCTTATAAAAGCACCCCTGAATTAAAAAAAGCAAAATTTTTAATTAGTGTAATACAAAATCCATTCATGGTAAAGCTTGCTACAAAAGCAACTCCCTTTTTAATGAAAATTGGATTTCCGATAAATGGTATTTTACGAAACACGGTTTTCAAACAATTTGTAGGGGGAGAAACCTTAGAGGAGTCTGCAAGAACGGCTAAATTGTTGGCTTCATATGGCGTTCAAGTTATTTTGGATTATGGCGTAGAGGCAAAAGAAGGTGAGGCAAATTTTGATGAAGTAACTTCACACATCATTGAATCTATAGACTTTGCAGCAACACAAAGTAATATTCCATTTGTGAGTGTTAAGTTAACTGGTATTGCAAGTCACTTGTTGCTAGAGCAATTAAATGAAGCGCCTAGATTAAGAAGTGGAATTCATGATAGCGAGTCCGAAAACGCAGCTTGGCAAAGAGTTAGAGAAAGAATGTATGCGATTTGTGATGTAGCGCAAGAAAAGGGGGTGGGTATATTATTAGACGCAGAAGAAACATGGATACAAGATCCTATTGATAGGTTGGCAATTGAATTAATGTCGGTATATAATAAAGAAAAAGTAGTCGTTTATAATACGTATCAATTGTATAGAAACGATCGATTGCATTTTTTACAGTTGTCACATGATATAGCAAAAGAAGGTAGCTTTTTATTAGGTGCAAAACTAGTGCGTGGAGCTTATATGGAAAAAGAAAGAGAGCGTGCACTTAAATTAGGATATCCCTCACCTATAAATATTAGTAAAGAAGCAACGGATAAAGACTTTGATGCTGCTGCTAAATATTGTATAGAAAATAAAGACAGTATTTCATTATTATTGGCAACGCATAATGAGGAAAGTAATATTGCAATCGCAACCGCCATGGAAAATGTAGGACTTTCTAAAAGTGATGGAAAAGTACATTTTTCACAATTATATGGCATGGGAGATCACATTACTTTCAATATGGCAGTTGCTGGGTATAATGTAAGCAAATACTTGCCTTTTGGTCCTATTCGTGAAGTGATACCTTATTTAATGCGCAGGGCCGAAGAAAACACGAGTGTAAACGGCCAAACCAACAAGGAATTGGTGATGTTAAAAAAAGAATTGGCCAGAAGAAAGGCAAGTAAATAAGCATAGTTTTTATTTTTCACAGCTTCTCCCCATCTTTTTAAAAAGTTTCCTAGTTAAGGGTCAATGGTTGTAAATTGCAGCATGCAACAATATTTGACATTATTACAACACATTTTATCGGAAGGAACCCAAAAAACAGATCGTACCGGCACGGGTACTAAAAGCTGTTTTGGATACCAAATGCGTTTTAACCTTGCCGAAGGATTTCCATTGGTGACTACAAAGAAAGTTCACTTAAAAAGTATCATTTATGAATTATTATGGTTTTTAAATGGGGATACCAATATTAAATATCTTAAAGACAATGGCGTCCGAATTTGGGATGAATGGGCGGATGAAAATGGTGACCTAGGTCCAGTTTATGGTAAACAATGGAGAAGTTGGGAAGGGGCTAATGGAGTGGTAGTGGATCAAATAACAACGCTAATTGAGCAAATTAAGAAAACACCTGATAGTAGGCGTTTAATTGTGAGTGCATGGAATGTGGGGGATTTAGAAAAGATGGCTTTAATGCCTTGTCACAATATGTTTCAATTTTATGTGGCAGACGGGAAATTAAGCTGTCAATTGTATCAGCGAAGTGCAGATGTATTTTTAGGCGTCCCATTTAATATTGCCTCTTATGCCTTATTAACAATGATGATTGCCCAAGTTTGTGGGTTACAATATGGTGATTTTGTACATAGTTTTGGAGATGTTCATTTATACAATAATCATTTTGAACAAGCTCAATTGCAATTGTCTAGAAAACCTTTTCATTTACCAACTATGAAAATTAATCCGGATGTAAAAGATATTTTCTCATTTAATTTCGAAGATTTTTCACTAGAAAATTACGAATGTCATCCAGGTATTAAAGCGCCTGTTGCAGTTTAATAATAAACAACATGAATATAACCCTTGTCGTAGCTGCTTCCCAAAACAATGCCATTGGCAAAGACAATCAACTGCTTTGGCATTTGCCCAAGGACATGCGGTTTTTTAAGAATACTACTTGGGCCTTGCCTATATTAATGGGTCGCAAGACTTTTGAATCCATGGGCAGTAGATTATTACCTGGTCGTTTGAATATTATTTTAACGAAGCAATTGGGTTTAACCATTGAAGGCGCAATTGTTGTAAATACAATGGACGAAGCAATCGCTGTTGCTAAAAAGGAAGATTACAAAGAATTAATGGTTATTGGTGGAGGACAGATTTACGAAATGGCCTTACCAATTGCAAATAAGGTTTGGTTAACAAGGGTGCATACCCACATTGATGGCGATACCTTTTTTCCTGTATTGGGAAATGAATGGGAAAAGCAATCTGCCGAAACACATCTTGCAGACGAAAAACATGCATTCGACTTTGACTTTGAATGTTGGCAAAGAAAATAAATATGTATTCAACGCTAACGTTATTAAAAAAATATTTACAATATTTAATTAAATCAGAGAATGGGAAAGGACATGGTGTTCATTCTCCATTTGTATATACATTTATAAAAGAGGTATTAAATAAAAATAATAAACCACCCCTTGTTGGGGTTATTGAAGCACGCAGAAAATCACTGGAAAAGAACAAACAAAAAATACAAGTTTGGGATAGGGGTGCAGGTTCAAGACAGACCGATCATACTGAAAGGACCATTCAGCAAATTGCGAAAGCTGCTTTAAAGCCAAAAAAGTATAGCCAATTATTGTATAAAATTGTTGCTTATTACAAGCCAGCACAAATTATAGAAATGGGCACTTCTTTAGGCATCACAACATGTTATTTGGCGGCAGGAAATGTAAATGCACGTGTAGTAACTTTAGAAGGCGCACCGAATGTGGCAAGCATGGCCAAAGAAACTTTTCAGCAAATAGGCATGCAGCATATTGAAGTTTTGGAAGGGGATTTTAAAGATACCCTACCGCATTACATTGATACAGTGGATAATATTGATTTAGCATATGTGGATGGGAATCATAGGTATGAGCCAACAATACAATATTTTAATTGGTTGCTTGAAAAATCGGAAGAAGAAACTGTTTTAATTTTTGATGATATTCACTGGAGTGTTGAAATGGAAAAAGCGTGGGCGGAAATTAAAATGCATCCATCTGTTACTTTGACCATTGATTTATTTTTTATTGGTTTGGTATTTGTGCGAAAAGCACAAAAAGAAAAAGAACATTTTGTTATTAGATATTAAATTAATCAAATTGCTACCTCAATCCTTATTAAACGCGATCACTAATATGCCTGGTTTTGACAAGGAAAGTTTTGTGCGTGTTCATGAATTGGGGGAACAAATTACAAGCATTCGATTAAACCCAGCAAAGCCTTTTGATTTAAACGCGCATCCCTTTTTAAGCAATACATACCCCATTCCATGGTGTGATAATGGGTATTATTTGCAGGAAAGGCCATTGTTTGTTACGGATCCTTTATGGCATGCCGGAGCGTATTATGTACAAGAGGCAAGTAGTATGTTTATAAATCATATTCTTAAAAATATTTTTCCAAATTCGGAGGATAAAATAGTTTTAGATTTATGTGCTGCGCCAGGAGGAAAATCCACATTGTTGGCAAGCTATTTTAATAAAGGGTTGGTAGTATCTAATGAAACAATAAAATCACGCAATGCAATTTTAGTAGAGAATATGACCAAGTGGGGAAGCGACAGTGTGGTAGTTACACAAAATGATCCTTCACATTTTAAAGCATTGCCTAATTTTTTTGATTTAATGGTGGTGGATGCACCTTGCAGTGGTAGTGGGTTATTTCGAAAAGACCCTTCTGCCATTAATGAATGGAGTGAAGAAAGTGTGTTGCATTGCAGCACAAGACAGGAAAGAATTTTGACCGACAGCTTGGATGCATTAAAGGAAGGGGGCTATTTAATTTATTCAACCTGTTCCTATTCATTTGAGGAAAATGAAAAGATAATGGATTTAATAAGTGCAATACCTGGTATGCAAAATGTAAATATACCAGTCCTGGATCATTGGGGTATTGTAATTACTGAAAGTCCAAACACAAACGCAATAGGGTATAGATTTTATCCAGACAAAATAAAGGGGGAAGGTTTTTTTGTTTGTGTTTTCCAAAAACAAAATAAAGCAAATTTGGGTTTTTATAATGCTACTTTTCAATGGAATAGCATTACTAAAAAAGAGCTTTCAGTTTTATCGGAAAATATAAACTTGCCTGCAGCATATGAATTTATTAATCATCAAGATACCATTATTGGGGTACATTCTAATTTAACCACGCCCATTAAGGTATTGCTTTCGCATTTGTATGTAAAAAAAATGGGGTTGGCCATTGGGGAGATAAAAGGAAAGGATTTAATACCCAACCATGCACTTGCTATGAGTCACTGGGCCAATTTACCCTTTGGAATGGTAGAGGTTGAGCTTGCTTTAGCCTTGCAATATCTTCGTCGGGCAGATATTTGTCTAGATGGAACAAAGGGTTGGGCGCTTGTAATGTATAAAAACATTAGATTGGGTTGGGCAAAATTACTACCCAATAGAACCAATAATTATTATCCCCCATCTTGGAGAATATTGAAATACTGATAATTACACATTAAAAAATATATTATTTTATATTTTTTTGCTTTTTATTCACATATCCTTTGGTACCTTTGCAGTCATGTTTAGGAAATTTTTACTCATATTGGTTGTAATAGCTGGGCTTTCCAATGGAATGCCATACAATACTTTTGCCCAAAAGAAGACTGGCAAAAGTATCCAAAAGAAAAAAAATACAAAATCAAAACGTGTAAAATCTAAATCAACTTCCAAATCAAGCAAACACCATAAGCGCACTAAAAAAAGTAAATCCCGCTATAAAGTGGTAACGGATACTGTTCAACTTAAGCTTGCTCAAGAAAATAAATTAGCTTCTTTGCAAATGATTGCAGACAATAAAGAGAAAACCAGGGTTACGGATAGTTTACATAAAACTTCTTTGTTAAGTACAAATCAAGAGGACAAAGAAGGGTTTTACGCAACAGGATTTTCTTCACAATTAAAAGGGACAAGCCTACAAACCATTGAAGGCATTGCGGCAACTTTTAAAAGCCTAAGCGGATGGAGCGACAAAAAATTTTATGTCTTAACTAACCAAATGCCAATTGGAACCATTGTTCGAATTACGACACCTGATGCAAAAAGTATTTGTGCAAAAGTGATCAATATTTTACCTGATGAAGGAAGCGAAATTCAATATCGTATAAGTGATTCAGCTGCTGCAAATTTGGGTATCTCAAATAAGACGTTTAAGGTGTCTATCACCTATTAATTTTCTATGAAACATTCATTTTTTATAAGCCTATTATTAACGGTTTTGGCTTTTTCAAGTTGTGCTCAAAATAAAAAAGTTAATAACGAGGCTTTAATTTTACCTGCAGCGGATTTCCAAGTTGCCATTCAAAAGCAAAATGTACAAATATTAGATGTGCGCACTGCTAGTGAGTATGCAAGTGGGCATATTAAGAATGCCATGCAAGCCAATTGGAATGATCAAAAGGAGTTTGCGCATAGAACACAATATTTGGATAAGCAAAATACAGTGTATATATATTGTCAAGCCGGCGGAAGAAGTGCTGCTGCACAAACCTATTTAATTGAAAAAGGGTATGATGTAGTGAATTTAGAAGGGGGCTTGAGCAATTGGAAATTGAAAAATTTGCCGGTGGAGGGCAACACAAATGTGCAACAAATGATGGTTGCGGACTTTGATAAAGTAGTTGCTTCTAATAATTTAGTATTAGTAGATATTGGTGCAATATGGTGCCCACCGTGTATAAAAATGTTACCTGTTATTGAAAAAATTAAAAACGAAATGGGGGATAAATTATATTTCTTAGCAGTGGACGGCGGAATAGATATTGACGTAATGAAACACCTAAACTTTGAAGCTTTACCAACTTTTATCATTTTTAAAAATGGCAAAGAAGTTTGGAGAAAAACAGGCATAGTGGAAGAAGCCGAGTTTGTAAAACAATTGCAATAGTTGAATACGAAATTTAATTATGGCGATACCCTCTTAAAAAATCGGCTATTGGCATTTTCTTTTTCCCTTCCCATTGAATATCATTTAAAATCAAGTAACCGTCTTCGCAAGCAAATTTCGCAAAGGTTTTACCGTCTGTTATAAAACTACCAGGCGCTTCTGCTGGTTTTATTTTTTCAACAATCGTACTATATAACTTTACAATTTTACCTTCTACTTTTGTAATGGCACCCGGAAATGGTGCAAGCCCTCTTATGTGATTGTGTACCTTATTAACTGGAAGTGCCCAGTTTATTTCACAGTCTTTTGTGAAAATTTTAGGGGCATGATGAACTGAATGTTCATTAATAACTGCCGCTTGAGGTACCGATTTAATTTCATTGTTAAATAAACCCGCTAAGGTTTTAACCAATATTTGAGCGCCAACAATCATCATGGTGTCATGCAGTTCTCCAGCAGTCATGTTTTCGGTAATGGTGATTTTATCTTGTAATAATATATCACCTGTATCAATTGTATGTTGCAATTGAAAAGTGGTCACACCTGTTTCTTTTTCTCCATTCATAATGGCCCAATTAATAGGTGCAGCTCCACGATATTGGGGCAATAAGGAGCCATGTACATTTAGGGTGCCCATGGGGGGAAGAGACCATATTTTTTCCGGAAGCATTCTAAATGCCACCACTACTTGTAGGTCTGGATTCCAAGCAGTAAGTGCCTCAAAAAACTCAGGGGACTTAAGTTTTTCTGGTTGCAGTATAGGTAAATTATGGTCCAGGGCAAATAGCTTTACAGCGCTTTGTTGAAGCTGCATCCCTCTGCCGCCGGGCTTATCAGGAGCTGTTACTACGCCAACTACATTCATTTTAGCATCCAATAAGGCACGTAAAGAGGCCACCGCAAAAGCGGGCGTTCCCATAAATACAATCCTTGGCTTTTTGTCCATGGTGCAAAGTTAGTTTATCTGCCATAATTATGTACTTTTGCCCTTTGTGCCCTAGGCACTTTATTTAAAAAGTAAAATATGCAACAAGTAACAAAAGGAGATACCATTCAAGTGCATTATCATGGTACTTTAACCAATGGCGAGGTTTTTGATTCATCAAATGGCCGTGCTCCATTGGAATTCGAAGTTGGAAGCGGGATGGTTATTCCTGGTTTTGATAACGGGGTTTTAGGTATGAAAGTGGGTGATAAAAAAACAATCAATATTCCATTTATGGAAGCATATGGACCAAAGCAACCAGAAATGATTGTAGAATTTCCTAAAACACAATTTCCTACAGATTTAAACCCTGAAGTGGGTATGGCGTTGACAATGAACAATGGTCAAGGTCAACAATTTCAAGTAATTGTAATTGAAGTAAAGGATGAGGTAGTGGTTTTAGATGCAAACCACGCTTTGGCAGGTCAGGATTTAACTTTTGATTTAGAATTGGTAAGTATTGATACGCCTTCTAAAATCATTATGCCATAATATATTTTATGCTATTTTAAAAGGCGTTCCTAACTTTTGGAACGCCTTTTTTTATTCGCAAAATTCAAATTATCTTCATCTTTCTAAGTACCTGAATTAATTTATTACCTTATGGAATTGCAAGCATTACAAGTAGCGGAAAGGTTTATGCGATATGTGCAAATAGACACTCAGAGTGATCCAAACAGTATCTCTTTCCCTTCCACTGAAAAACAAAAAAATCTATCTCTTTTATTGGCTAAAGAGTTAAAATCATTTGGCATTGAAGATGCACATTTAGACGAGCATGGGTATGTTATGGCTACCATACCTTCCAATTTACCTGAATCAATAAAACAAGAAGAAAACAAGCATATTCCAATTATTTGTTTTTGTGCGCATGTTGACACAGCACCTGATTGCAGTGGCACAAATGTGAAACCCATATTACACCAAAATTTTAATGGCGCTCCTATTGTATTACCTGATGATCCTAATCAAATTATTACGGTTGAAGCTTACCCTTATTTAAAAGAATTTATAGGAACTGCAATTATTACTGCATCTGGCAACACTTTATTGGGGGCAGATGATAAAGCGGGCGTTACTATTATTATGGAAATGGCAAAATATTTAATGGAAAATAAATCTATACCTCATGGTCCAATTAAAATATTGTTTACCCCGGATGAAGAAGTAGGCCGTGGCACCGATTATTTGGATATAAAAAAATTAGGTGCAGATTATGGCTATACATTAGATGGAGGAGCAATTGGATGCTTTGAAATGGAAACATTTAGTGCGGACTATTTGGTTTTAAATATTGAAGGGGTAATAGCGCATCCAGGTGCCGCAAAAGGGGTGATGCAAAATGCAATAAAAGTAGCGGGTGAAATTATCGCAGCCTTGCCTAAAAAAGAATGGTGCCCCGAGTATACCGAAGAAAGACTTGGATTTATCCATCCCAATCACATTGAAGGGGGTGCAGAAAAAGCAAAAATAGAATTTTTAGTAAGAGACTTTGATACATTAAAATTGAAAGCACATTCTGCTAAGCTATTACAAATTGCAGAAAGTGTGGTGGCAAATAATTCAGATTTTTCTAAAGTAAAATTATCCATAGAAATTACCGAGCAATATCGTAATATGCGAGAAGTGATTGATCAATATCCTGAAATTGTTAATCGCGCGTTAAATGCGTATGAAAAAACAAATATTAAGCCAAAAATAAGTCCCATAAGAGGAGGTACAGATGGAAGCAGGATGAGTTTTATGGGACTACCCACACCCAATATTTTTACGGGTATGCAAGCCATTCACAGCAAGCATGAGTGGATAGGTGTTAGAGATATGCTAAAGGCGGTAGAAGTATTAGTGAATTTGGTAGAAATAAATTAACTTTAAAAAATTAAATTAATGAATTGTATGGTTTTTTTATTAAATGCTAATCAAGAATCTTTGTTGAGTTTATTGCAAAAAGGGGGATGGATCATGTACCCACTATATGCATTATTGGTGATTGCTATATACGTTTTTATTGAAAGATTACTTGCGATAAAAAAAGCTGGTGCCATTGATCCAAAATTTATGCTTATTATTAAAGACAATTTAATGTCTAGTAACGTAGCGGCAGCAAAGAGCTTAGCAAAAAATACAGATAATCCAGTAGCTAGAATGATTGAAAAAGGACTTGTAAGAATAGGAAAGCCAGTGGATGCTATCGAGAAAAGCATGGAAAATGTAGGTAAGTTAGAAATGTATGCTATGGAGCGTAATATAAATATTCTTTCTTTGGTAGCTGGTATTGCTCCCATGCTAGGGTTTTTAGGAACCATTGTAGGAATGGTGCAATTATTCTCGGAAATTTCAACAGAGAAATCTTTTACATTAGACCTTATTGCAGGCGGTATTTACATTAAGATGGTTACCTCCGCTACAGGTTTAATTATTGGATTAATTGCTTATGTAGGACATAATTATCTTTCTACTCAAATAGATAAGACAGCAAATAAAATGGAAACAGCAAGTGCTGACTTCTTAGATATTTTACAAGAAACTACGCATTCGTAAATTATTAAGTATGAATTTAAGAAAGCGATTTAGAGGAAAGCCCGAAGTACATACCGGTGCATTAAATGATATCTTATTTATTTTGTTGCTATTCTTTTTAATAGTATCTACACTTGCCAATCCAAATGTGATAAAGGTATCTAATCCTAAATCATCAAGAGACGATATTAAAACACAACAAACAGTAGTGGTTAGCATTAAAAACGATCAACAGGTTTTTGTTGGGAATACCCCTGTGCAGTTGGACTCGCTGTCTAATAATTCCTTAGCTAAGGAACTTAAATTAGCGCTAGATAAAGAGAAAAAAGAAAATCCAACAGTGGTAATAAATGGAGACAGTGTTGCAAAATTAGGTGTCACTATTCAGGTAATGCAAATTATAAAAAAATTAGGAGCTACTCCAGTTGTTGCAGTGGATCCTCATTAATACATTGCTTAGCGTTTAATGCTAGCCCTTAACATTCTATCTTTCCCAAACATGTCTTGACGTAATTCGGCATGATAGCCCATTTCTTCAAACAATGTCAATAATGCTTTTCCTTGATCATAATGCATTTCAAAAAAAAGTTGACCGTTTGGTTTTAAATATTGTTTTCCAAGTCTTGCAATGGTTCGATAAAAAATGAGCGGGTCCGCATCTTTTACAAAAAGGGCAATGGAGGGTTCAAAATATTTTACTTGTACCTGCATATTCACACTTTCTTTAAATGGTATATAAGGCGGATTGCTAACAATAATATCAAATTGGTTTGGCAAATAGGTAGTATTTAAAATGTCTTCCTGCATCCAGCTAATCTCGGCATTCAAATTGGTTGCATTTTGCTTAGCAGTTTGCAAAGCAGTTTCGCTTATATCTAATCCAGCGATCATACAATTTGGCAATGCTAATTTTATAGCTATTGGAATACATCCAGATCCAGTACCAACGTCTAAAATTTGTAAAGGCTTGTCAATAATGGTTGCGTATTCAATAATCCAGTCTACCAATTCTTCCGTTTCTGGCCTTGGTATTAACACAGATTCATTCACTTTATATTCGTTGCCCATAAACCAAGCTTTGCCAATTATGTATTGAATTGGTTTTCCTTGTTTAAGCGATAATTGCGCCTCATTGAAATGATCAATTATTTCTTTTGACAATGGGAGGTCCTTATTTAATACTTGTTTTATTTTATCCCATCCTGTAATGTGTTCAAATAAGATAGACATTAAACTATTTAGTTCGATACTTTCGTATTCGCTAGCTAGTGTTTCTTTAAATGCTTGTTTAAGTTCCTGTAAACTCATATTGCAATGTTACAAATGAATGCTCATTATGCATTAGCTTTGCCAGGTTATTATTTAGATGAATGGATCCTTTTTTTTACAATACCATAGAACAACCAGCGGTCGCAGAATTTAAAGATCGAGGAAGTAAGTTTTTAGCTTATAGCTTTCCGGTGTTAAGTATAGATGAATGCAAAAAACAATTGGCCAACTTAAAAAAGGAACATCCCAAAGCGGTACATCATTGCTTTGCCTACCGAATTGGGTTGGATGGGACAATATTTAGAGTAAGTGACGACGGAGAGCCTGCAGGCGCTGCAGGGCGCCCCATATTAGGACAAATAGATAGTAAGCAATTAACCAATATCATGGTGGTGGTGGTGCGATATTTTGGAGGTACTTTATTGGGTGTGCCAGGCTTGATTAATGCATATAAAACAGCAACTTCTTTAACCTTGCAATTGTCGCCTATTATTCAAAAAGCGGTGGAAGTACCCTATGCATTAAATTTTGATTATCAGCAAATGAATGAGGTCATGATGATTGTAAAGCAATACAATTGTTCAGTTGTAACGCAAGTGGCGCAATTGTTTGTCGAATTAAAAATTGGCATCCCTAAACATAGGTTAACCGAAGTAATTAATAAAATAGCTGACCTTCAAGGGGTGACATATAAGACCGCACTCATTTTAGAATAGGGGTAGTTTGAAAATGCGATTCAACTAGTAGTTATAAAAACCTGCTCCCGACTTTACACCTAGTTTTCCGTCTTTAACCATTTCAACAAGTAATGGACAGGGTGCATATTTTTCGTTGTTAAATCCATCGTACATAATGTCTAAAATGTTTTTACAAACATCTAAGCCAATATAGTCTGCTAATTGCAATGGTCCCATTGGATGTGCCATGCCTAGCTTCATTATTTGATCAATGGTTGCTGCGTCACTTATGCCTTCGGAGAAAGCATAAATGGCTTCGTTAATCATGGGCATTAGAATTCGATTGGCAATAAATCCAGGGGCATCTTTTACAACACAAGGAATTTTATCTATCGCATTTGTTAGTTTAACAATACTTTGTGTGGTTGCTGCCGAGGTTTCAACGCCATTGATGATTTCTACCAATTTCATTACTGGTACAGGGTTCATAAAGTGCATTCCAATAACTTTTCCAGGACGTTTGGTTACTTGGGCCAACTGTGCAATAGGGATGGATGAAGTATTGGTTGCTAAAATGCATTCAGGCTTAGCGCTTTGATCTAATAACTGAAAAATACTTTTTTTAATAGCGCTATTTTCAGTGGCAGCCTCAACTGCTAAATCTACATCTATGACACCCAACTCAATGGAAGTAAACGTTGTAATTCTTTGTAATGCATTTATTTTATCCTCGCTATTAATGATGCCTTTGTTTATTTGCCTGTCTAAGTTTTTTTCAATGGTGGCAATGGCTTTATCTAGCGCCACTTTTTGGGTATCAATAATATGTACCTGAAAACCTTTTTGTGCAAATACATGTGCAATGCCATTACCCATGGTACCCGCTCCAATTACTGCTATCTTTTTCATTAATTTTTTGATTTAAAATCTCCTCTTTTCCATGAGTTGATGAAACTTTTCCATGCCACAGGATTTAAAATATTCATTGGCGGCACCTGTCCAGAATAATAATACTTGGCAGCTTGGTTGCTCAGTGAGGCGCCTACTGCTTCTTTTCCATCTCTTGGTAATGAAGCAAGAATTATTTTTTTCTGGGACTCGCTTGTATTTTTTCTTGCCGTTTCATATAAATCGTCATCTACTCTTGCGTTTACGAAATCTCTTTCAAATTGCGCACGCGTAGGCCTAGGCTTTAAAATTGTTGCAGGAAGAAAATTGGTATCGTTTACCATTAACTGAATTACACTATACTGGTTGCCCTCTAAATTACTAGGGATAACAATGGTTCTGTCTTTAAAGCCAACGCAGGTAAAAATAATATTTTCACCCTTGTTAACAGCGATGGAAAAAACGCCGTCATTGTTTGTGATGGTTCCGCGCCCTTTGTTTTTTACTACAACACTTGCAAATGGGATAGCTTTTAAACTATCGGCTGTCATGATTACGCCATACAATTGTACCACCGAATCACGGTAAATATTGGGACTGTTATTTATGGTTTGCTGCGCATTTGCAAATTTGCCCATAAATAGTATTATTCCTATTGTTAGTAAAATAAGGGTCTTTTTCATAGCAGGGCAAAATTAAGCTAGAACCTTGAAATTTTTGCTAAAATAAGGGTTGCATCAATTAACTTTGCCCGAGTTTTCTACTTTTTAACAAAAACTTCCAAAATGACAGAAGCAGACATCCTAAAAGCACTTAGTAATGTGCAGGAGCCGGATTTAGGAAAGGATTTAGTAACCTTGAATATGATTGAAGATATCATCATTGATGGCAATAAAGTGAGCTTTACGATTGTATTAACGACACCGGCTTGCCCAATGAAGGATTTGATGAAAAATGCTTGCGAAAATGCGATAAAATTATTGGTAAATAAGGAAGCCATTATTACGGTGGGCTTTACCTCCAAAACAACCACTACAAGAAAGAAGGACGACACCATTTTGTCTAAGGTAAAAAATATTATTGCTGTTGTAAGTGGAAAGGGGGGCGTAGGGAAAAGCACGGTCTCGGCTAATTTAGCATTGGCTTTGGCGGAAGGGGGTGCGAAGGTAGGTTTAATGGATGCGGATATTTATGGGCCAAGTGTGCCCATTATGTTTGGCGTTAGAGGGCAAAGGCCAATGATGAAAGATGCAAATGGGGAAGGCATTATTATACCCATCCAGAAATTTGGAATTGATTTAATGAGTATAGGATTATTGGTTGACGAAAAAGATGCAGTGGTATGGAGAGGTCCTATGGCAAGTAGTGCAATTCGTCAATTTATTACCGATGTTGAATGGGGTGAATTGGACTATTTAATAATTGATATGCCTCCTGGAACTGGGGACATACATTTAACCATTATGCAAACAGTACCAGTAACTGGAGTGGTTATTGTTACTACTCCTCAAAATGTTGCTTTAGCAGATGCAAAAAAAGCAATCGCAATGTTTGGACAGGCCAATGTGAATGTTCCGATCATTGGATTAATTGAAAACATGGCCTATTTTACACCAGCCGAATTGCCTAGTAATAAATATTATTTATTTGGCAAAGATGGTGGCCGAAATTTAGCGGAGGAGTATGATTTAGCATTTTTAGGTCAAATTCCATTAGTGCAATCTATAAGAGAGGGTGGAGATTCAGGTGTGCCAGCGATGGTTGGGGAGGATGAAATTTCAAAAGAAGCATTAAGGGGGGTTGTATCGCAAGCAATTAGACAAATTGCCATTCGAAATGCAAACTTACCAAAGACGCAAACTATAGAAGTAGCGGCTTCTTAAAATAAATTTCCAATCGCAGCGTTTCATTTTTTCAAAACCGTATATGTCAAAAAAAATAATAATTGCAATTGATGGTTTTTCTTCTTGCGGTAAAAGCACGCTGGCAAAAGCCTTAGCAGCAAAACTAGAATATGTATTTGTAGATACGGGTGCCATGTATAGAGCCATTGCATTATATTTTTTAAGAAATAACATTTCCTTTACCAACGAATTGTCAATTGCAGCGGGTTTGTCAAAAATTACATTGCATTTTGAATATAACCCTAGCACTTTTAAAAGTGATATTTATTTAAATGGTGAAAATGTAGAAGCTGAAATTCGCGAAATGCAGGTAAGTTCAAAAGTGAGCGAAGTGGCAGCAATCGCAGCGGTAAGAGACTTTGCCGTTGCACAACAACAAGCTATGGGAGCACAGAAAGGCATTGTTATGGATGGCAGAGATATTGGCACGGTGGTATTTCCCAATGCCGAATTAAAAATATTTGTAACGGCAAAGCCTGAGATAAGGGCCAATCGACGTTTTTTAGAACTGAAAGCAACCGATCCAACCATAACCATGGAAGCCGTTGCCGAAAATTTGCAACACAGAGATCATATTGATACTACAAGAGCGCACAGTCCTTTAAAACAGGCTTCCGATGCATTGGTCTTGGACAATAGTGAAATTGATAGAGCAACTCAATTTGAAATTGCCTTGAACTGGGCAAATGAACGTATTGAAAAGCACAATAGGTAGGTATACATTAATTAGGCTGCTCCCACTTAATGATTAATTGTTCAAGTGCTTCCTTTTTTCCGAAATAGCCAGCTATTTTTCTAATTACAGATTCAACCACTGCGTCAGGACAGCTAGCGCCACTCGTCATTAATATTTTTGTAACGTCTTTTTTGGGAAGGTAGTTTTCTTTTTTAATTGCTTCTTTTGTTTTCCAATTGGTTGCAATTATTTCATTATTATTTACAATTTTACTTGCATCGTCAATAAAGTAGGTAGGTAATTTTCGTTCACACAGTTCTACCAAATGAGAACTATTACTACTATTTTTTCCTCCCATCACAATTGCTAAATCAGCGGAAGTTTCTAATAAACCAATCACTGCAGACTGATTGTCGTTGGTAGCGTAACATAAAGTATCTCTGGTGTCTGCAAAATGTGCGGCAATATTTTCTTTGCCATACTTGGTAAGCATTATTTGCTTTAAATAGTCCGATATGGCCTGCGTGTCTGTTGCCAATTGAGTCGTTTGGTTAACGACGCCAATTTTTGACAAATCATTTACGGGATCAAATCCCTTAGAACATCTATTTAAAAAATAAGTTTCAAAATATTCAGTACTTATATTTCCTAAAATATATTCACCCAATAATTTTGTTTCTTCCATGTCATTCACTACCAATGTTGGGGTATTGGCAGCAGCGTGTGAAAAAGTTGCTCTTGTTTCTTCGTGTTGAGGTTTTCCGTGTATGATAATAGAGTATCCCTTTTTAGCTACCTGATCACTTCTGTTCCATACTTTTTCTACAAAAGGGCAAGTGGTATTGTATTTCTGTATTTCTATGCCCTTGCCTAATATAATTTTTTCTAGCTCTAAAGTAGTGCCAAATGCAGGTATCATAACAACGTCGGCTGACGTTAATTCTTCAAGTGGAATAATTGCATTGCCATTGGTATCATGTAAGAATTTTACCCCTTTTAATATAAGATCGGCATTCACTTGTGGATTGTGGATCATTTCGCTAAGTAAAAAAATTCGCTTTCCTTGGTTTTCTTCAATTGTTTTATAAGCAATATCAATGGCATTTTCCACTCCATAACAAAATCCAAAATGACGTGCTAAATAAAATTGCACGGTGCCTAAATCCAATAAAGTGGGACTAAAATCTTTTTTTAATTTATCATCCGCCTTTCTTTTTTCCTTTATTGCAGAAATTAAGCGGCTACGATATCCATTGGGCACCTCAAATTGCTTCATTTGTAAACTTTTTAAGTTTTAGAAGACAAAAGTACAATAAAATACGGCTTCCTTGCATAGGGAACTTATCTTTGCGCCATGCATTATGTATCAGTAGAAGGACTTACAAAAAGTTATGGTATTACCCCCTTATTTAAGGGGATTAGTTTTAATATAAATGAAGGGGATCGCATTGCCCTTATTGCTCGAAATGGGGTGGGGAAAAGTACCTTGTTAAGAATCTTGTCCGGTAAAGAGCACCCAGATGCAGGAACCTGTAAAATTCATAAGGATGTTCATTTGGTGATGTTTGAACAAGAACCTCAATTTATTGAAACGGCTACTGTCACTCAAAACCTTTTTAACCAGGAGCATCCAATTATGAAGGCAATTAGTAATTACGAAATGGCCATGGAGTCGGAGGATGAGGATTTAATAACCAATTCCATAATGGAAATGGAAGAAAACAATGCCTGGGATTTTGAATCGAAAGTAAAAACTATTTTAACACAATTAAATATCCATCATTTAGAACAGCCTGTATCTAAATTAAGTGGGGGTCAAAGAAAGCGCGTTTCTTTAGCAAAGACATTAATTCAAATTGGGTTTGAACCCAAACACGTTTTATTGCTAATGGATGAACCTACCAATCACCTGGATTTAAATATGATTGAGTGGTTGGAAAATTATTTAGAACAAGAAAA
>CANHIR010000003.1 GCA_947461015.1 Bacteroidota bacterium
AGCATAAGACATCAGCCCTTTCGCTTCGCTCATGGGCTTTGAGTTGTTTTATTCGCTCGAATATGTGAGCAAGCTCCCATTTCTCGCTATTAAAACAACTCAGCCACAACTAAGTTGTGGCTGATATCTCTTTTTTGGTCGGGTGAACAGGATTTGAACCTGCGACCACACGCCCCCCAGACGTGTACGCTACCGGACTGCGCTACCACCCGAAAATCGGGGGCAAATATAGCCAAAATCGAAAAAACGAGGTATATTGCACTAAATATTATTGACTTAATGACAACATTAATCAAACAGGTCAAAATTACCGATGTTCACTCGCCTTTTAATGGCAAAATCAAGGATATTCTAATAGATCATCACAAAATCGTTTCCATTACCGATAACTGTAGCCAAAAAGCAGACCAAACCATCGATGGGAAGGATTGTTTTGTGAGCCCCGGTTTTGTAGACCCTTTTGTCCACTTTTGTGATCCGGGGATGGAAAATAGAGAAACACTTGCCTCTGGTGCATTGGCTGCTCAACAAGGCGGGTACACTACTGTTTTCACTATACCGAATACGAAACCAGTGGTGGATACTAAATCGCAAGTAACTTATATTAAACAACATAGTCAGGATTTACCCATACATATTTTACCTATAGGTGCAATATCTAAGAAAATTGAAGGAAAGGATTTAGCAGAAATGATAGATATGCATACTAATGGCGCAGTAGCCTTTAGTGATGGTCTCTACCCTGTTCAGTCTACCTTACTATTTTTAAAAGCACTCCAATATGTAAAAGCATTTGATGGGGTTGCAATACAAATGCCAATAGATAAAAGTTTAGGAAGTTTAGGGTTAATGAACGAAGGAATTGTTTCCACCAAATTGGGATTACCAGGGATACCTTCCATTGCAGAAGAGTTAATTATTTCAAGAGACATAGAATTATTAAGGTATACAAAATCTAAATTGCATATTACCAGTGTGAGCACTGCAAAAGGGATCGCAATGATTGCAGTTGCTAAAAAAGAAGGATTAAATATTACCTGTAGTGTAACGCCCTATCATTTATTTTTCACTGAGGAAGATTTAAATAATTACGATACTTTATTAAAAGTATTCCCTCCTTTGAGAACGAAGGAAGATAAGGCAGCATTAATAAAAGGAATTGAAGACGGAACCGTAGATTGTATTAGTTCGCATCATATCCCACAGGATTGGGATGGGAAAACGGTTGAATTTGAAAATGCAAAAGCAGGTATAGCAAGTATTGAAACTACTTTTGCAGCTGTGCAACATGTTTTGCCAAAAATTGGCGCAGAAAAAATAGCGGCGCTTTTTTCAAATAATGCAAGGAGCATCTTTAATTTGAAAAATGCAACAATTGAAGAAGGCGCAGAAGCAGAGTTAACTATTTTTACAAATACCAAGTCAACTTGTTTAAATGTAAAGGATAGTAAAAGTAAATCTGCAAATTCTCCTTTCTGGGATATAACATTAAATGGAAAAATTATGGCGACTTACGCTAAAGGCATTGCTAATATCAATGATTAATAAAGGTTGAACTAAAAAATAATAATGGAAGACAAAATAACAAGTCATATTTACAAAGGATTAATATTAGGTGTAATTTCAATCCTATTTTCCGTAATTGTGCACACTTTTAATTTATACCAAAACGCATATGCAAATTTAATTAATTTAGGTATTTTTATTATTGGCATCATTTACAGTTGTATCTTATTTTCAAATCAAAATAATAACAAAGTATCGTTCGGCAATATTTTTGCACATGGTTTTAAAACTACTTCTGTAGTTATTGTAATATCGAGCCTCTATACTGTTTTAGCCGTTAAATTTTTATTTCCCGAAATCATAGATATTTCTTTGAATATAAGCAGAAAGGGAATGGAATCTAATCCAAATATTCCTAAAGAATCCATTCAACAAAATGTAGATTTCGTTAGAAAATATTTTATTCCTTTAACATTAGGTTTTTCAATGGCTGGTACTGCATTTATTGGTTTAATCGCTTCTCTTATAGGCGCAGCAGTTGCTAAAAAGAAAAGTACTAACCCATTTGAAAATTCAATCGCATAAACCATATATTTAATTAATATAACCCATGCAAATCTCTGTCATCATACCATTGCTAAACGAAGCAGATTCTTTACCAGAATTAATGCAGTGGATTGATCGTGTGATGCAAGCGCATAAATATTCCTATGAAGTAATTATGGTGGACGACGGTAGCGATGATGATAGTTGGGCAGTTATTGAAAAATTAAGAAACGAATACCCTGCTTTGAAGGGAATACGTTTTCAACGCAATTATGGGAAATCTGCTGCATTAAATGAAGGTTTTAAAGCAGCTCAAGGAGATATAGTTGTAACCATGGACGCTGATTTACAAGATTCTCCTGACGAGATCCCTGAATTTTACGATATGATTGTGAACCAAGGATATCATTTAGTGAGTGGGTGGAAAAAGAAACGTTACGACAACACTTTTACTAAGAATATTCCTTCTAAATTTTACAATGCAGTTGCAAGAAGAAGTTCGGGGATAAAACTGCACGATTTTAATTGTGGTATCAAAGCCTATCAATTAAAAGTAGTTAAAAGCATTGAAGTTTTTGGTGAAATGCACCGTTACATTCCTATCCTTGCAAAGTGGGCAGGATTCAAAAAGATAGGTGAAAAAGTAGTGGTTCACCAAGCAAGAAAATACGGAACCACAAAATTTGGTTGGGAAAGATTCGTGAATGGATTTTTGGACTTAATGACCATTCAGTTTTTGTCTAAGTTTGGTAAAAAACCTATGCAATTTTTTGGCTTAATGGGCACATTAGTTTTTTTATTAGGTTTTGGGTCTGTGGTTTATATCACCATAACTAAGTTTTTACAACCAGAAACAAGCATCACCAACAAGCCTGCTTTTTATATTGCCCTAACCTCAATTATAGTTGGCGTTCAATTATTCTTAGCTGGGTTTATTGCCGAATTGGTAAACCGAAATGCGCCCGAAAGAAATACATATTTAATCTCCGATAAAATAGGATGGTAAAGTCATTGGTTATAATTGGCCCAGCCTGGCCATTGAGGGGCGGGCTTGCAGCATTTGATGAACAGCTGGCTAAAACATTTACCGAACAAGGACATACAGTACGCGTTGAAACTTTTTCATTACAATATCCTTCCTTTTTATTTCCAGGTACTTCTCAGTTTACAAATGACCCTGCTCCTATGGGTGTAAGCATTCATGCGGGTATCAATTCTATTAATCCTTTTAATTGGATTAAAGTTGGCTTAAAAATAAGAAGAGAAAAACCCGATTTTATTATTGTAAGATACTGGTTACCATTTTTAGCCCCTTGCTTGGGTACAATTTGCAGGATCATTAAATTCAATAAGCACACTAAAATTATTGCTTTAGTGGATAATATGATTCCGCATGAAAAAAGAATGGGTGATAAAATACTTACTCGCTATTTTACAAAATGTATGGATGGTTTTTTAACAATGAGCAATAATGTAGCAGAAGATGTAAAATTATTTAGTACTAAACCTGTTATTGTTTCGCCTCATCCAATTTTTAACCATTTTGGAGCTGCAATCCCCAAAAACGAAGCAAGAAAAATATTAGGCATTGAACAGGATGATAAAATAATTTTATTCTTTGGGTTTATCAGACAATACAAAGGCTTGGATTTACTTTTGAATGCTATGGCAACTGAAAGCATTAAAAAGTCAAATATTAAATTAATGATTGTTGGTGAATTTTATGAGGATGCAAAACCATACCATGATTTAATTAGCAGTTTACATATTGAACAAGCAGTCATTTTACATACACATTTTGTTCCCGACAGTGATGTAAAAAATTATGCATGTGCAGCTGACTTTATCATACAACCCTATAAAAATGCTACCCAAAGTGGTGTAACCCCACTCGCCTATCATTTTGAAAAACCAATGTTGGTGACCAAAGTAGGGGCACTTGCCGATACGGTACCCAATGGAAAAGCGGGTGTTGTTGTAGCGCCCAATGTTGAATCCATCGCCAAAGGCATAACAACTTTATATGAAAATGGTGCAGCATTTTATGCAGCGCATATTCAAGCAGAAAAGAAAAAATACAGTTGGGAACAGATGATAAATAATTTCTTGTCTTTAAACCAAAAACTATAATCTTATTTTAATACATTTATACTATGTCAATACAAGCCATTAAGGATATTATTAATGCATCTATAGAAGTTAAGCAGCAGTTGCTAGCTAATGATTCTTTGGTTAACCAAATTCATACGGTGACAGAAGTCATTACAAAGGCCTTCCAAAATGGCAATGCAGTCTATTTTGCTGGCAATGGTGGTAGTGCCGCCGATGCCCAACATTTAGCCGCAGAATTTTCGGGTCGTTTCTACAAGGATCGAAAAGCATTACCATCCGATGCATTGCATTGTAATACCTCTTACCTAACAGCAGTTGCGAATGACTATAGTTACGATGTTGTATATGCTCGTTTATTAGAAGGATTGGCTAAACCAGGTGATGTATTGGTGGGTATTAGCACTTCAGGTAACTCGGCTAATATTGTAAAAGCTTTTGAAATGGCTAAAACTATTGGTGTTACAACCATTGGTTTTACAGGACAAAAAGGAGGCATCATGAAAGAATTAGGCGATTACTTAATTAACGTTCCCTCTAACATAACCCCTCGTATACAAGAATCGCATATTTTGGTTGGACATATTATTTGTGAGTTGGTGGAGATAAATATATTCGGCAAATAATTCATGTCATTTCAATTATCAGATATCAAACCCAATTGGACTTTATTTTTAGATAGAGATGGTGTGATTAATGTAGAAAAAAACGAGGATTATATTAGAAATTGGGATGAGTTTGCATTTTATAAGGAAAGTCTTATTGCACTACCTATTTTAGCAACTAAGTTTAAAACAATTGTTGTAACTACCAATCAAAAAGGCATAGGAAAAGGTTTCATGACCCATGAAGCTTTAACCCAAATTCATACAAATATGATACGTGCAATTAATGATGTAGGTGGCAGGATTGATCAAATATATTACTGTGCGGATTTGGATAACCTTTCGCCCAACAGAAAGCCTCAACCTGGGATGGCTTTACAGGCAAAAGCAACATTTCCGCATATCAATTTTCAAGAATCTATCATGGTTGGAAACAGAACCAGTGATATGCATTTTGGAAGAAATGCGGGTATGCATACCATATTCTTAGCTACAACACATCCCGAAACTGCTTTCCCGGATGAAAACATTGATTATCGTTTTGACAATTTATTAAGTTTTGCTCAGGTACTTTAATTTACAAAAGACTTAATTTTAGGTATGTACAAATTGCTGGCCACATTTATTTTTTTGCATTTTTTCTGTAACTCATTACATGCTCAAAATTCAATGGACAGTGCTGCTATTTCAATACAAATATTAGCTACTTCATTGCAAGAAAATCCAAACTTATCAGAAAGAATAAGTACAAATTCCCTTATTCAACAAAAACTATTTTTTACATTACAAAATTCACAATCATTTAAATATAATTTTGATTCATTAACCGCTATTAAACGAATAAGTGCACCTGATGGACAATTTAATATATTTACTTGGCAGGTGGAGTTAGCAGATGGAAAATTTATGCAAAATGGAATCATTCAAATTAAAATTACCGAAGATTCCGTAAAAATTGTTTCATTAAAAGACGGTTCAGATGAAATGGAAAATCCAGAAATCGAAGACTGTTCCATTCATAATTGGTTAGGTGCTATTTATTATGACATACATATGACAGATCATAATGGTACAAAATATTATACACTCTTAGGCTATGATGAATATAGTACTGCTATGACTCAAAAATTTATTGAAGTATTGCATTTTGAGAACAATGAACCTATATTAGGGGGGGATTATTTTATATATCCACCAGATGATACCTATCCATCGGGTCCTGTAAAGCGTTTTATTTATACGTATAAAAAAGGAAGTAATGCATATGTTAAATTCGAAAAAAATTACAATGCAATTATATTATCAGAACTATCTAGTATTGAAAATAATTTAAATAAAAAAAGTACACTTGTTCCTAGTGGAGACGAAGTGTACTTTGTATGGAAAAATGGGAAATGGGTTATGCCTAAGAAATAGAATTACGTATTTAATACAGCTAGTCAAGTTTTAAGACAGCCAAGAATGCTTCCTGTGGTATTTCAACATTTCCTATTTGACGCATTCTCTTTTTACCTTCTTTTTGCTTTTCTAACAACTTACGTTTACGACTAATATCACCACCATAACATTTAGCCGTTACATCCTTTCTCATTGCAGAGATATTCTCACGAGCAACTACTTTTGCTCCAATGGCTGCTTGTATAGCAATTTGGAATTGCTGCTTGGTTAGTAATTCTTTTAATTTTTCACAAAGTTTCCGACCAAATTCAGCCGATTTACCTCTGTGAATTAACGCACTCAATGCATCCACTTTTTCCGCATTCAGTAATATATCCATTTTCACGATATCCGCTTCTCTAAAACCAATTTGTGTGTAGTCAAACGAAGCATAGCCTCTTGTTCCACTCTTTAACTTATCATAGAAATCAAATACAATCTCTGTTAATGGCATTTCAAAAATTAATTCCACACGCGTTGGTGTCAAATAACTTTGATTAATTAACATACCTCTTTTCCCTAAACATAAAGTAATGATGTTTCCAATATAGTCTGGTGTCGTAATAATTTGAGCTCTGATAAAAGGTTCTTCAATGTAATCAATTTTTACAGGGTCGGGCATCTCAGTAGGATTGTTTACAATGATCTTTTCCTTACGAGTAGTATAAGCAATAAAACTTACGTTGGGCACAGTAGTAATTACTGTTTGATTAAACTCACGTTCCAAACGCTCCTGTATAATTTCCATATGCAATAAACCAAGGAATCCGCAACGGAATCCAAAGCCCAATGCCTGTGATGTTTCTAATTCAAAAGTTAAAGATGCATCATTTAATTGTAGCTTCTCCATACAATCACGTAACTCCTCAAATTCGTCCGTATTTACTGGATAAATACCAGCAAAAACCATTGGTTTAACTTCCTCAAATCCATGAATCATTTCACCTGGATTGTTTGCAAGGGTTATGGTATCTCCTACTTTAACTTCTTTTGCATTTTTAATGCCCGTAATTATATATCCCACATCACCGGCACGTACTTCTGCTTTAGGCGTCATGGCTAATTTCAATACTCCTACTTCATCGGCATTGTAATCTTTTCCAGAGGCAACAAAACGAATTTTATCATTCTTTTTTAATACCCCATTTAAAATTCGGTAGTACACAATAATACCTCTAAAGCTATTAAATACACTATCAAAAATCAATGCTTGTAAAGGCGCTTCTGTATCACCAACAGGTGCAGGAATACGTTCACAAACAGCTTGTAAAATTTCTTCAATACCTATTCCACTTCTTCCACTTGCCAATAATATATCCTCCTGTTTACATCCAATTAAATCTATAATTTGATCCGTTACTTCTGGAATTTTAGCACCATCCATATCAATTTTATTAATCACCGGAATGATCTCTAAATTGTTGTCTAAAGCTAAATATAAATTGGAAATGGTTTGTGCTTGAATACCTTGAGAAGCATCCACCAATAACAAAGCTCCCTCACATGCAGCAAGCGCGCGGCTTACTTCATAACTAAAGTCCACGTGACCAGGAGTGTCAATTAAATTCAAGGTATAGGTTTCTCCCTTGTGAATGTAATTAATTTGAATAGCATGACTCTTAATGGTAATTCCTTTCTCACGTTCCAAATCCATATCATCCAAAACCTGATTCATCATTTCGCGTTCTGTAATGGTTTTGGTGTGTTCTAATAAACGGTCTGCCAAGGTACTTTTACCGTGATCAATATGGGCGATGATACAAAAATTTCTTATGTTCTTCATGTAGTGAAACTAGTCTTTTAAAATCTATTTAAGTGCATTTATGATAGCAGCAAATTCGGTCGCAATTAATGAGGCACCCCCTACTAAACCTCCGTCCACGTCTGGTTGAGAAAATATTTCTTTTGCATTGGCCGCTTTCACACTACCACCATATAAAATGGAAATTTGATCCGCAATGGCTTGTCCGTATTTAGTAGCAAAAACAGAACGGATATAGGCGTGAATTTCTTGCGCTTGTTCACTGCTTGCAGTTTTACCAGTGCCAATTGCCCAAATTGGTTCGTAAGCAATTACTACTTTGGTAATTTGTTCTGCAGTTAAATGGAATAAAGAATTCTTTAATTGTGTTTCCACATAACTATTTTGATTCCCTGCTTCTCTAATTGCCAAAGGCTCCCCACAACAAAATATTGGGGTGCTGGCTGCAGCTAAAACGGCGTCTGTTTTTTCTGCTAAAAAAGCATCTGATTCATTAAAATATTCACGACGCTCAGAGTGTCCTAATACTATATGTTTTACCCCTAGTGAAGCATACATAGTTGCAGAAATTTCACCTGTGTAAGCTCCACTTGATTTTGAATGACAGTTTTGAGCAGCAACATAAATGTTTTGTCTGCCAGCTAATTTTTGAGTAGCCAACGGAATATAAATGGCAGGAACTGCATAAATTGCTTCTTGGTTAGCCGCTATATGATGATCCGTTGCCATTAATTGATCCAACAAGGTTTCAGCTTCTGAAATGCTTAAATTCATCTTCCAGTTTGCCGCTGCAATTTGTTTTCTCATATGTAAATTAATTATAATTTATTTGTTGAATAGACGGGCAAAGGTAATCAAAAAATAGAGGAAAGTATTTATTAACAAAGGGTTTTAAGCAGTTAATTTATACAAGTGTTGTAAAATATTTGTTTCCGCTTCGGTTATACAAGCACCCTTTAATTTTTTCCAATTGTTAATGTCTTCAATCACTTTTTCAAATTGGTAACCAGGTAATACCCCCCATGTGAAATTGGGAATGTTTTTAGGAAGTAAGCCATTGCCAAAAATATTTGCACTCACCCCAATATAGGAGCCAGTATTGATACTTGATTGAATTGCAAAACGACTATAATCACCCATTAACATGCCCATTTTTTGACCAATGGTATCCCATAGCTGCTTTGCTTCATTCCACATTTGAATTGCCCCTGCAGTATTCTTAATATTACTATTGCAGGTTCCAGCACCTAAATTGCACCAAAATCCTATGATACTATCTCCTAAATAACCCTCGTGTCCTTTATTCGAATAACCCATTAAGATGGAATTCTTTATTTCCCCACCTGCTAAACAGAAAGGGCCAATGGTGGTACTTCCATAAATACTCGCATTCATTTTTACGACCCCTTTTTGACCTAAAACAAAAGGTCCTCTAATACTTACCCCTTCCATCACAACTGCTTCTTTACCAATATATATAGGGCCATCTGTTGCATTTAAATTTGAACATGATACTTTTGCACCTTCCTCTATAAAAATATGTTCTGGCGCCACTACCCGGTTTGTTGAATCAATAGCAATTGATTGCTTATTTTCTTTTGCAAAAGCAAAGTCCTGCATTATGAATTGTTTCTGTAATTGTAATAAGTGAATGGAGTCATTTATAAATTGGGCATGGGAGAATTGTTTTGGGTCATAAGATGCCAATAAAATTTTAGCAATTGTTCTTTCCTTTGAACAAGTTGCAATCCATTTGCCAGCTTCATCTACCAATTTCTCCCCTTCTTTCAATAAATTAATTTGTGAAACCACTGCTGCGTTAGGTATACAGGTTACGTTGATAAAACATAAATTATCCTGTGTATCAAAAACTTTTTTAATTGGATATAAATCTTGTAAATAGTGAACAGAAAATACCCCTGCTTCTTCCTTTAAATATCGTTCCCATCTTTCCTTAAATGTGAATATACCCACTCTACAATCCGCTAAGGAACGGGTTAAGGTAAATGGATAAAAATTTTCTCTATCTGGAATGTCTACTAATATAAAACGCATCATAGATCTTTATAGGACAAATTTAATGTAATCTTTGATTACCATTCCCCATTTCCTAACAGATGTTTATTAATTGCTTATTTTTGTCATCTAATACAATTAACATGCAATTCGGATATTTCAACTACCCAAGCCCAGCCAACGAGCCCGTTTTAAATTATGCTCCAGGCTCCCCTGAAAAATTAAATTTAAAAAAAGCATTAGCAAGTTTAAAGAAAAAAACTTTAGACATACCAATGTATATAAACGGGAAGGCAGTAAGAACCGGTAAAAAAATAGCAATACATCCACCTCATGAAAACAAACATGTTCTTGGTCATTTTCATATGGGTACCAAACAACATGCAGAACAAGCTATCAATGCTGCTTTGAAAGTAAGAACGAATTGGTCTAATATGAGTTGGGAAGCAAGAGCGCATATTTTTTTGAAAGCGGCCGATTTATTAGCAACGAAATACCGTTTTGAAATGAATGCAGCTACCATGCTAGGACAAAGCAAAAATGCTTACCAAGCAGAGATTGATGCAGCTTGCGAGTTAATTGATTTTTTAAGATTTAACGTTCACTTTTTAAGTGAAATTTATAAACAACAACCCATTTCAGCGCCAGGAATTCATAATCGCATGGAGTGGAGAGGTTTAGAAGGATTTGTTTTAGCAGTGACTCCTTTTAACTTTACAGCGATTGGTGCGAATTTACCAAGTGCTGCTGCCATGTGCGGCAATGTGGTCGTATGGAAACCGTCTGAGGGACAAATTTATTCTGCTCAATTATTTATGCGCATTTTAAAAGAAGCTGGATTACCAGATGGTGTCATTAATATGGTTTATGTTGATGGTCCTGTATTGGGCAATATTTGTTTTAGACATCCCGATTTTGCAGGCGTGCATTTCACAGGGTCTACGGGTGTGTTTAATCATATGTGGAAACAAATTGGTGAAAATATTGACAACTATAAAACCTATCCTAGAATAGTAGGTGAAACAGGTGGAAAAGACTTTGTTATGGTACATCCTACTGCCGATGTGGATACAGTGGTTGCTGCTTTAGCAAGAGGTGCTTTTGAATACCAAGGACAAAAATGTTCTGCTGCATCAAGAGCTTATTTACCAAGTAATATTGCCAAAGCAATCAAAGAAAAATTGGTACTTGCGGTACAATCTATGAAAGTGGGTTCGGTAGAAGATTTCTCTAATTTTGTAAATGCGGTGATTAGTGAAAAGTCTTTTGATAAAATTGCAGGTTATATCAACAAAGCTAAAAAAGACAAAAAAGCTAAAATATTAGTTGGCGGAAATTATAGTAAAAAAATTGGCTATTTCGTTGAGCCTACTGTGATTGAAACGGCAGACCCTAAATACCTAACCATGTGTGAGGAAATTTTTGGCCCTGTCTTAACCATTTACACTTATCCCGCAGCTAAGTTTGAGAAAACTTTGGATTTAGTAAACAGTACCTCTAAATATGCATTAACGGGTTCCATCATTTCACAGGACAGATCAGCTATTGAATTGGCTACTGAAAAACTACGTCATGCAGCTGGGAATTTTTACATTAATGACAAGCCTACGGGAGCAGTGGTTGGTCAACAACCCTTTGGAGGAGCTAGGGCTTCTGGAACCAATGATAAGGCAGGAAGTATGCTTAATTTATACCGTTGGTTAAGTGCCAGAACCATAAAGGAGACCTTTAATCCACCAACTGACTATAAATACCCATTTTTAAACGAAGCATAAGCCTGTTTTTGCTCGAATTTTAATTCGAAAACAGTATATTTGCTCCTCAAAATTAAAGGACTGTGGCCCAAAATTTTTCAAAAGAAACCTACCTGTATTGGTATGAATTGATGCAATTGATTCGTCAATTTGAATCCAAGTCGGAAGAAATGTATAAAATGGCTGGTAAAATCAGGGGATTTTTCCACGTATATAATGGCCAAGAAGCGATTGCGGCTGGTTGTATGACTGCTACCAATCATCAGGATCCTTTTATTACCGGATACCGTGATCATGGTTTAGCACTAGCAAAAGGAATGAGTCCAAATGCTGCCATGGCAGAATTATATGGTAAAGCAACGGGTTGTTCAAAAGGAAAGGGAGGTAGTATGCACTTTTTTGATAAAGAAAACTACTTTTTCGGTGGACATGGAATTGTAGGTGCTCAAATTGGAACTGGTGCAGGCTTAGCATTTGCAGAAAAATATAGAGACTCTAAAAATGTAGTATTATGTTTCTTTGGAGACGGTGCTGCACGCCAGGGTATGTTACACGAAGTATTCAATTTAGCCATGTTGTGGAAATTACCTGTAGTATTTATTTGTGAAAACAATAACTATGCCATGGGAACTTCCATTGAAAGAACAAGTAATGTTGTAGATATTTATAAATTAGCAGATGCTTATGAAATGCCATCAGACAAAATTGATGGTATGACAGCAGAAGCAGTTCATGAAGGCGTTGCTAGAGCAGTTAAACGTGCTAGAGACGGAGAAGGTCCTACCCTTTTGGAAATGAAAACCTATCGTTACAGAGGCCACTCGGTTTCTGATCCACAAAAATACAGATCCAAGGATGAGGTAGAAGAATACAAAAATCAAGATCCAATTACTAAAGTAGCAAATACTATTTTAACGAATAAATACGCCACTGAAGCGGAACTAAAAGCAATTGATGATAAAATCACAGCCATTGTAGAAGGTTCTGTGAAATTTGCTGAAGAAAGCCCATGGCCAGACGATAGTGAAGTATTGAAAGACGTATACATTGATTCATCTTATCCATTTATCGTAGACTAACAAATATATTAAAGAAAGAAACAAACAATATCATGAGTGATTCAAACAAACATCCATTTTTAGCATTTTTAAACAAGAATAAAAAAGTGGTGCTGGCTATAGTAGCATTGGTAGTTCTAACTGTAGGGGGATATTTTATTTATTCGGAATTTTATAAAAAACCACGCGAAGCAAAAGCATCAGATGCTATTTACATTGCTCAAAAATATTTTGAACAAGACTCTTCCAAATTAGTTTTAAATGGAGATGGGACAAACAAAGGTGTTTTAAGTATTATAAAAGACTTTAGTGGTACAGACGCTGCTAATTTAGCTAAATACTATGCTGGTTGTAGTTATTACAAACTAGGTGATTATGAGAACACCATTAAATATTTAAAAGATTTCACAACCGATGGTAAGCAAATTCAAGTAAGGGCATATGGCACACTTGCTGATGCTTATGCCGATACGAAGAAATTTACAGAAGCGTTAGATTTATATAAGAAAGCAGGCACTTTTTATCCTGAAGACGAAATCACCTCTTCTATTTACTTATTTAGAGCTGCTCAATTACAAGAAGTATTAGGTAATATTGACGATGCTATTGCCATTTATAAGGATATCAAGTCAAAATATCCTAAAACAGAAAATGGGTCAAATGCAGACAAATATATTAATAAGTTAAAGGTGCAACCATAGTCCTTTAACTCCCTTAAAAAGCATTCTCCACAATTTGTTGAGAATGCTTTTTTGTTTCTGCTTGTTTTTTATATACAATTCGTATTTTTGGTTATGACTGTTCAACTATTTGTTCCCTGCTTTATTGACCAACTCTATCCAGAAGTTGCTTTTAACACCATTAAAGTATTAGAAAAAGCAGGCTGTACGGTTAAATATAATCAACAACAAACCTGTTGTGGCCAACCTGCATTTAACGCTGGATTCTGGGGTGAATCAAAAGACGTTTGTACAAAATTTGTACGTGATTTTGATGGTGTTGATTATATCGTGAGTCCAAGTGCAAGTTGTACAGGATTTGTTAGAAATAACTTTGGTAAAATATTTGAAAACAATGCATTTCAAAGTCCAGCAAAAAAAGTGGCAAACCAAATGTTTGAACTTTCTGAATTTTTAGTAAAGATATTAAACATCAAAAATGTAGGAGCGGAATTCAGTGGCAAGGTAACATATCATGATAGTTGTGCTGGACTAAGAGAATGTAAAATTAAAAATGAACCTAGAGAATTACTTTCAAATGTAGCAGGATTAGAATTGGTTGAAATGAATGATACCGAAACCTGTTGTGGTTTTGGTGGTAGCTTTGCAGTAAAATATGATACCATTAGTGTTGCAATGGCCGATCAAAAAATAACAAACGCAATTGCAACAGAAGCTGAATATATTGTAAGTACCGACATGAGTTGCTTAATGCAATTAGAGGGTCGTATTAATTATAATGGACAGGCTATTAAAGTTTTACATTTAGCCGATATTTTATCTAGTGGGTATTAATTAAATATATTTTTTCGTCCTTAACACTTTTATCTTATGGCATATTGGTTAATAAAATCTGAGCCCTTTAAATATTCATGGGATCAATTTGTAAAAGATAAAAAAACTTTTTGGGACGGTGTTAGAAACTATGGCGCAAGAAATAATTTACGTTCCATGAAAAAAGGGGATTTGGCATTTTGGTACCATAGCAATGAAGGAATGGAAATTGTAGGTATTGCTAAAGTTGTTAAAGAATCCTATCAGGATCCTACAACCGAAGAAACTGCTTGGTTAGCAGTTGATTTCGCACCACATAAAAAATTAAAAAACCCAGTTACCTTGGCGGATGTTAAAGCCAATACCAACCTGTCAGAGATGGCCTTAGTGAGACTAGGCCGTTTATCTGTTCAACCAGTAACAGATAAAGAATGGAAAGAAGTAATGAAAATGAGTGAAGGCTTGTAACCTACTTGAAAAATATATAGCCAATAAAAATAGCAATTACTACGCCAATTAAGTCAGCAAATATCCCGGCCCATAAGGCATACCTTATTTTCTTTATCCCTACACTTCCAAAATATAGCGCAATAATATAAAATGTGGTATCTGCAGATCCTTGGAATATAGAGGCGAGTTTCCCTACAAATGAATCGGCCCCCTGATTATGGAATATATCTAACATCATACCCCTAGCCCCACTTCCACTTAATGGCTTCATAATGGCTACAGGCAATGCTCCAATAAATTCGGTATTGACGCCTAATAAATGTATTAGATAACTTAATCCATTTAAAATATAGGTCATAGCACCACTATCCCTAAATACTCTAATGGCAACAAGCATTGCCACTAAATAAGGAATGATTTTAACTACGACATCAAAACCTTGCTTAGCTCCTTCTATAAAAGTATCAAAGACAGAAACCTTTTTATATGCTCCGCCTAAAATGATGACTACAATAATTAATAATAGTAATCCATTTCCAAAAACCTTAGATACAATTTCTTTGTTTTGGGGACTTAATGCATTCACTGCAAGTAATACTCCAGCCATTAACCCAATTAACCCTAAAATCCAGCTAATTAATATTTTATCCCATTTTAACTTTTGATAAAATCCAACCATTAAAATAGATGCCAACGTTGTACCAATGGTCGCTAATACACAGGGAATAAATATACTCGCAGCATCATGTGAACCTGCTGCCAAACGATATGAAATTATGGTTAAAGGAATAATTGTCAGACCACTTGTATGAAGTACCAAAAACATAATTTGAGCATTGGTTGCTTTTTCTTTTTCAGGGTTTAACGTTTGCAAGCTTTCCATTGCTTTTAAACCAAATGGAGTAGCTGCATTATCAAGACCTAGCATGTTCGCACTAAAATTCATGACCATGTGACCCATAGAAGGATGATTTTCAGGCACCCCTGGAAAAAGTCTGCTAAGAAATGGGTTCATCATTTTGGCTAATCTATGAATAGCTCCAGCTTTTTCTGCTATATTCATTAAACCAAGGAAGAAAACCATGGTTCCCGTCAAAGGCAAAGCCACATCCATTACAGATGAGGTTGCAGCATCAAATATGCCATCTGCCAATAGCTTAAAAATGCTGGTATCCCCTAAAAATATGAGTTTACATAAGGCAATAATAAAAGCTATTAAGAAAAAAGCGATCCAAATGATATTAAGCGCCATAATAAGAATTGTTTATAGGACTAATATAGCCCATTTTGCAATTAGAATTGTATTTTTGCGCTCTTAAAACAATGAAAATATGGCATTACAGGCAGGTATTGTGGGATTACCAAATGTGGGAAAATCAACCTTATTTAACGCAGTAAGTAATAGTGCAAAAGCACAAGCAAGTAACTATCGTTTTTGTACCATCGAGCCCAATGTTGGCTTAGTGGATGTTCCGGACAATAGATTACATCAGTTGGCTGAACTTATTAACCCTCAAAGAATTGTCCCAACACAATTAGAAATTGTTGACATAGCAGGTTTGGTTAAGGGAGCCAGTAAAGGGGAAGGTTTGGGAAATAAATTCCTAGCTAATATCCGGGAAGTAAGTGCCATTATTCATGTAATAAGATGTTTTGAAGACGAAAATGTTTTAAGAGAAGAAGGCGCTATCAATCCAATTGGAGACAAAGAGATCATTGAAACAGAATTGCAACTAAAGGATTTAGACAGTGTAGAAAAGAAAATGCAACGTTCCGAGAAAATGGCTAAAACAGATCCTAAAGCAAAAGTAGAATTAGCCATTTTACAAAAATGTAAGGCTCATTTAGAACAAGGAAAAAGTATCCGTTCATTGGATTTGTCAAAAGAAGATAAAATGGCTATTGCAGATATATTTCTGTTAACTGAGAAGCCAGTAATGTATGTGGCAAATGTGGATGAGAAATCTATGCATACCGGCAACCAATTTTCTGAAAAATTAGTTGCAATGGCTAAAGAAGAAGATGCACAAGTAATTGTAATGTGTAATAATATAGAAGCTCAAATCACAGAATTAGAAGATCCTGATGATAAAGCTTTATTTATGGATGAATACCAAATGAAGGAACCTGCCTTAAATAGATTAATTCAATCAGCTTATAAATTACTAAGTTTAGAAACCTATTTTACAGCAGGTGTGCAAGAAGTAAGGGCTTGGACAATTGGCAATGGTTGGAAAGCTCCACAAGCTGCAAGTGTTATACATACGGATTTTGAAAAAGGTTTTATCAAAGCAGAAGTTATTGCTTTTGAAGACTTTATAAAACTAAAAAGTGAAGCAGCTTGTAGAGAGAATGGAAAATTAAGAATTGAAGGAAAAGAGTATATTGTAAAAGATGGTGATGTAATGCACTTTAGATTTAACGTATAATTTAAACGGGATGAAACACTATATAAACATAACTGTATTTGTTATTGCAATACTAGCGATAGCATGTAATGAACCTAAAGAAACTAAAGAACCTAAGTTACCTGTTAGTAATACTGCAATTAATACCCCTGCTAATATGACGTATGAGATTGTAAAAACATATCCTCATGCAACTACTTCTTATACAGAAGGACTAGAATGGAGTAACGATACGCTAATTGAAAGTACAGGAAATTATAAGGAAAGTAAATTAATATTTATGGATTCGAATATGAAAATTATTCAAAATCCAATAAAATTAGACGACGCCTACTTTGGTGAAGGCACTACCCTATTTAAGGATAAAATCTATCAACTTACATACAAAGAACATAAAGTGTTTGTATATGATGCAACATCTTTGAAAAAAATACAAGAATTCTATTGGCCATATGAAGGTTGGGGTATGACCCATAATGATACTGCTATTATTATAAATACCGGCGGAAGCAGTTTATATTATGTAGACCCAAGTACATTTAATAAGATAAAGACAGTAGACGTATACGATAACAATGGTTATGTTGCAAATGTAAATGAACTTGAATATGTGAATGGAAAACTATTTGCAAACGTATATATGACGGATAATATACTTCAAATAGATCCAGCAACTGGAGAAGTTAAAGCAGTTGCAAATTTGACTAATATTTTAGCAGCAGTTGGAATAAAGGAAGATCCAAAATTGAAAGATTCGGGTAATGTATTAAACGGAATTGCTTACCATAAACAAAGAGGCACCTTCTTTATAACTGGAAAATACTGGCCAGTGATAATTGAACTAAAGTTCAATTACGTAAAATAAATGATTAGCTTTTTTTTATCTCGTAGATAATGGAGCTGGCTTTTTTATGATTAAAGAGTGCGGCAATATTTGAAATTAATCCAATTGTGCCAGCTCTTAGTATACCGAATAATCCAGTTTTTTTATATTTTTCACTTAGTAAGCTTACATAAAAACTATCAAACCACATTGGCTTATACTGGTTTATTGTTAATTGAAACTGCTTACATAATAAATGCATAGAATTGGGTGAAAAATGATATAAATGTCTGGGAACATCATAAGCTGCCCAATATTTTTTATAAAAACCTGCATCAAAACTAGTATGATTGGGTACTGCAATAATGAGTCTTCCATTTGGCTTTAATAAAGCGTTAAAAGCCTCCATATATTCCGATAAATCGTGAACGTGTTCAAGAACATGCCATAAAGTAATTACATCGTAAGCATTTTCTGGCAAATCAAACATAATATCTGTAGGCAATAAATTAATATGATTTATTGCAAATGCTTTTTCTCTAGTACCTGCATCTGGCTCCAATGCTGTAACTTTCCAACCTTTTTTTTCCATGGCACTGGCAAATGAACCCGTTCCTGCTCCAACATCTAAAAGGGAACCTTTTTGGCCAGGAAATAAAGATTGAATCCAATTTGTTTTCTGGGAAAGTGTATGTTTTCTAACTAGATGATAAATTTTATTCAACCAACCCTCTTTGGCATCAGTATGTGAAATGTAGTCCGGAAAATCGTAATAAGGAATTATCCCTGATTTTGAAGGAACTGGATAAGTGAAATGAAAGTTACAATTTTTACATGTATAAATATCAAAAGTGTCATGTGTTAAAGAATAATCTACACAATGTAAATTGAATTGAATTTCATTGTGCGCACATAGGGGGCAAACAAATGTGAGTTGTTTCTCAGAAATCATGTTAGCAACAATAATATTGGTATGTAATTAAGCCCATAGAAACCAGAAAAAATACAATTGCCCAAATCCACCATTTATCAGTTCGTACAACATTATTTACCAATTCGTTGTTACGAGTTGTTGCTTGAATGTCTAAATCTTTAAAATATAAGTTGGTATGGTAGGTACTATCCCAACTTACGACATCTTCATTTTTTTGCAATATTCCTAGATTCCCAAGTTGTAAAGTAGTTTGTTTTTGATTATTAAAATCATTTAAAAATGCTTCAAATTGTAAAGTAGCTTGATCTATAGAAGTTGAAAGTTCTTCGGCTAAATAAATAAAGAAATGCTTTTCTGGATAAACTGCATTAAGTTCAAAACTTATATTTTCTTCGGGCGCAATAAATTTATTATTTTGCCAAAAGGATTCTTGTTTAGCCCATTTCAAGGTACCAATGTTAGGCAAGCTAAGTTGGCCATTTTTTAAAAGAAATTGTACTAGAATTTGGATCATAAAATTTACTTGAACGAATATACAACACCTCCAATAATTTGCACGCCTAAAGATGGGTAATTTAGCCAACGTTGGTATGTTTTATCCAATAAATTATCCCCTTTTAACCAAAAGCTAAGGCGTTTATTAAGATTATATGATAATGAGGCATTCATTAACATTACATTGTCTAAATCAACTGGCATTGCCAATGAATTATTCATAGTTGCACCGCTCCAATATTGCAAGTCTCCATTAATTTGCCATTTTTTATTAGGCATCCATGTTAATTTTGAATTCAAAGACAGTGGTATGATACCCCATGGTTTTGCATTAATTTCCAATGCATTAAACTGTAAATAAGTAAGTTTATTACTAAAAAGAACTTTGTCACTAAATTGATACCTTACATTTGCGTCAAATTGAATGGTACTTGTTTTTTTCTCGAAAATACTTGCAAAATACAGACCATTATTTACTATATTTTGTTGTGGCAACAAATTGAATAATGCTAAATTAGTATAATCATTCAACGAGAAGGCAAAGCCATAATTTAACCTTTTTCCTTTGGCAAATGCTACATCTATAAATTTAGTATCCTGTGTAGAAATTGCTAAATTGTTAGGTGCAGAAATCCAAGGATTTAGTGTTGCTAAATTAGCATAACGTGCGTGATTAACATTTGCATGCCACCCAACACTTATTACAACATTGGTATCCTTAAGTGCTTTTTTAAATTCTACAACAGGAAATAAATTAAATTCACCGTTTAAAAGCATGGGACTCATCCCTATTTTAAATTCACTTCCAAACTTTGTAAAATTTAAGGAAGGTTCAATTTTAAGCAAATGGTTTGTTGTACCTGCAATTGATTCTTTTTTGTATTGATTTAAACTATATTCAACATTTACATTAAAATTGGTTTTATGGGTAAGTGCCTTTGAAAAAGGAGTCTTTAAAAGTAGAAAATTGCTGCTTGAATTTGCAACACTTGCAAACCGCTCAAAAACCAACTTTGGTTCAAAATGCAATGATGCATTATCCGAATTATTATTTAACCAGGCTAAAGAAACACCTGTCAACAATGCGTTTTGTTTATAATTTGACATTGGCATAGGCACATTTTCTGGCACCATTCCATATCTATATCTAAGTGTGTTGTCTATGTATAAATTTGTTAACAAATGGCTTTTATCTGAAACTTGTATACTCCCTAAGTAATTGAAACCTGTCGTACTAGCTTTTTGTAAAGGATGAAATCCAGTGATTGATTCATTATAAACTTTGAGACTATGATCATTATTGGAAACATCTTTGAAATTATGTTGTAATTCAATATACTGATGGGCATAATTACCATAACCAAATTTAAGATTCGTGTTCTTTTTTATAAAGTCTATGGTATCCAATTTAAAGGATCTAGGTACTAATGAAATAGGTCGATACTGAAAACTTAAATTCTGACTAGGCACTTGATATTCAAGTCGAAGATTTATGGTATCCTTACGTTCACTGGCTAAGTCAAAATCAATTTTTGATAAATTCTTTAATTGGGGTTTAAACTCTGACAAAATTGTTACCACTTTTTCTGGAATAGATTCAAGGCTCCTGTCTTCATTATTCATTAAAGGACTTGGTATTTCATTTTTTGTTTGCTTTTTAACCACTTTCTTTTTTACGGTAGTTTGCTTTGTCTTTTTTCTTTTCTTTTGCGCATACAAATTTGTATTTAACAAAGAAAATGAAATTAAAAAAATGAGTATATATTTAATATTGTAGTTCATAAAATGTTAATTACTTATTATTTGTAGAATCTAGCAGTAATTTAAGCTTACTTGCTGCTTCATTTTTTAATTCTTCTATTGATGCATTTTCAGCAACACTTTTATAAGTAGCAATTGCATTAAAATTATCCTTTTGAGCAACATAAATATCGCCAAGTAATATATAAGACTTCGTAACCCATATTTCATAAGAAGCATGCTTCTTAATAACATCAAAAGCAGTTTTTTCTGCTATAGTGAATTGCTGTTGATCTAAATACAATTTTGCCAAAAGATAGTGGGCTTCAGCAGTTATAGATGAAGAATTAGACTTTATCACTTTTGATAAAATTTGAATGGCATTAATTGTATCATTTAGTATCATGCTTTTATGATATAATGCCATATTTGCTATAAGTAAGTCATCTGGTGCTGCATTTTTATCCTGAATAATTTGATTGGCAACAACCGAACAAGCCTCCCAGTTTTCATTTTTATATTCACACCTTAAAATACCTTTTATCGCCTCGTTTTTATTTTCTTGTTGTGTAGCAATACTTAATAATATATTAAAATATTTATCCGCAAGCGTATAGTTTTTAAAATTGAAGTAATTTAATCTTGCTGCAATCAATGAAGCTCTTTCAGCAAATTTATTGGGAGCCAAATTGGCTACATTTGCAAAATAAACTACTGCAGTATCATATTGTTGTTGTGCGTATGCAATTTCAGCTATAAAGTTATTAGCTTCAATTGCATTTTTCCCATTCGGAAATGCAGTAAGGTACTTTTTGAAACCTAATGAAGCATCTTGGTAACTTTTTTGTTCGTACTTAATAATACTTGATCTGTAGGTTAATGAGTCTTGTTCATCAATGGCAAGTGGCTTTCCAAACTCGTTCATGAACTGTACAAATAGCTCGGGTTTTTGATCTTCAATATATATGTTCCTAATAAACTCTATTGAATTTTCACTTTCAGTAGCATTTGGAAATGAAGTATATAATTCTCTAAAATTTTGTAAAGCAGCTTCATTTTTGTTTAAATTAAAATAGACAATACCCAACTTATAATAAGCTTGTGGATGATAGCTAGTTGCCTTTTTGTCCACAAGTACCTTACTTAAAGGCTCAATGGCAGCTTCAAAATTTTCTTGATTGGCATAAGTGTCAGATATTTCCATGTAAGCATCATTGATATATTGTGAATGCTTAAATTGATTTCCAAAATCTTTTAAAATTTTAATTTTTTCACCAGACTGACCCATGCCGCCTAAAATAATTGCCTTTTGAAGTGTTGCATAATCCAAAGTACTCCAGCCAAGATCAATTACTTTTTGATAGGTTTGTAAAGCCAGCTTAAACTGCTTTGTCATCATTTGACAGTCTGCAAGTCTTAAAAAAGCATCTTGCTGATAAGCTTCAATCATATTACCATGATTGTAATTAGATACATATAAAAAATTATCTAATGCTTTATTATAGACACCTTTTTTCAAATAACAAAAACCAAGCGTATATTTTGCATGACGCTGTGATACTTCTCCTGCTTCTATGGGATCTATTAAAAACTTTTCCAAAGTTTCAATTGCCATATCTATTCTTCCTAGTTTATAAGAAAGTTCTCCTAACCAAAATTGCGCGTATGGTAATACTTTTCCGTTGTAAGGTGTATTCAGTAATTGATTCATTAAGGAAAATGCCTTTTCAATTTGTCCATCATTGATATATAAAGTTGCTCTTCCGTACAAAATATTAGGATAAATTTTCAACAACTCTGTTGTAGGCTTATCCACCAATTCATAGGCATCCAATGCCTGTATATAATTATTATTATAGGCAAGAGCCGTAATCCATAAGGACTTAGCCTCTGCTTTATTTAAAGCCTGTGGATAGTTTGTTAGGTATTTATCTAATGCATAGGCAGCATTGCTATATTCTTTCAATTCAACACACAACTTGCCATAGTTGAATAAAGAAATTTCTTTTTGAGAAAGATTTTGACTTTTAGAGGAGCAAATTAAAAATGCATTTTTTGCACCATTCTTATCATTTATTTTCAAGTAGGAAGTTGCTAATAAATACATGCTATTCTGTCCAAGTGAATCCTCTTCACTAGCTAATTCTTTAAATCCAGGTATTGCTTTTTCCCAATTTTGGGACTGAAAGTAACAAAAGGAAAGTTGATACAAATCCTGAGGTTCTACTTTTTTTTGAACAGCCACATAATCTGATAAATAAGGCAATGCTTTGTCGTATCGTTTTTTCTCAAACAACAAATGCCCCATTAGTTGCTTTAATTTTATTTCATAAAATTGCCCTTTATTATTTAATGCCGCTTCACATTGCTGCATGGCTTTATCATAATCTCCCAAAAAGTAATATAATTGACTAATATAAAATGGAGTTAGTTTTGAATAAGCTGCGTTTTTTGAAGCAATTTGGAAATAAGACAAAGCACTGTTGAAGTCCTTTTTCTCTAACGATATAAATCCTGAATAATAATTAGCATCGGTATAGTTTGGGCTATTTTTAACTTGCCTCACAGCATTTAACAAAGCTTCCGCTTTATTCCAATTGGCTTCTTTAAAATATAAGTAACCTTGAATAAATTTCATGGTGACAATGTCATTATTATCCAAATCGTCAATACTTACTTTAGCAAATGTTTTTAATGCATCCCCATCTAATTTTTTCTTAAAATAATATACGCCTAAAGAAAAGTTTATTTTAGATTGATAAATTCTATTTTTAGAAGTTGCTAACCATTTTGTTGCTTTTTCTGCAGCTAAGGATTTGTCTAAAATAAGGGATAAGTTATGATAGTAGAAACTGATATCCTCCTGTTCATTGGAAAATGTATGTGCTGTTTCAATGTGATGAAACGCAGCCAACGTATCTCCTTGATGTAACAGTTGTATCCCTTTTTCAAAAATTACATTTATGTTATTTTGATGATCTTCATTTTGACCATTCACCGTATTAAAAAAGATACAGCTAGACAACAAAAAGAACAAATGCAGTATTGATATTTTCTTGAACATAAAGCCAGTGTTTAATAATACCCTAAAATTAGGGCCTCTTTATAGAACGTATTGTTAAATAGACTTATTGTGGAAAAACAGATGGATTACCTAAATTTGTCAACAATTATAATAAAAACAATAAAACATGTACGAACACAGCACCACTTTGAGGGTTAGATACGCAGAAGCAGATCCAATGAATGTTGTTTATTACGGAAATTATGCACAATATTTTGAAGTGGGCCGAGTGGAAAGCCTTAGAGCACTTGGGATTAGCTACAAATCCATGGAAGAAATGGGATTTATGTTACCAGTTGTAGAACTTAACATTAAGTACCTAAGATCTGCAAAATATGACGATTTAATCACGATAAAAACAATGATTAAACAGCTACCCGTGGATCATAGGATTCAATTTGATCAGGAAATTTATAACGAAGCTGGCAAACTGCTTACTGTTGGAACGGTAAAACTGTATTTTATGGACAAAAGCATTACAAATAAAGTTACCATGCCTCCATTTTTAAGTGAAAAACTAACCCCCTATTTTAGTTAAAAACGCTTTATTTTAATTTACTTTTGCAACCAATTAATTACCATCAAATGCATTTTATTAAAGCGTCAATTATCACCATTGGAGATGAATTACTCATTGGTCAAGTAATTGATACAAACAGTGCCTATATTGCTCAATCACTCAATAAAATAGGTGTTACTGTAAATAACAGAATTGCAGTTGGAGATGATAAAAATGCCATTTTAAATGCATTAAACGTTACCTGTAAACAAAGTAATATCATTATTATCACTGGCGGATTAGGCCCTACTGCCGATGATATCACTAAGCCATTATTAAATGAATATTTTGGTGGGAATTTGATTATACATCAACCAACACTTAACCACATTACTGATATTTTTGTAAATAAATATAAGCGTCCTTTAATAGAAAGAAATATTAAACAAGCCGAAGTGCCAGATGTATGCGAAGTTTTATTTAACGAAAATGGCACCGCACCCGGTATGATGTTCGAAAAAGAAGGAATTTTGTATTTTTCCCTACCTGGTGTACCCCATGAAATGAAAGGTTTAGTGGATAAATATGTTATTTCAAAAATCCAGCACACCTTTAAAACCCCAACCATTGTTCATAGAACATTATTAACGGCCGGTATTGGTGAATCTTTCCTTGCCGAAATGATTGCTGATTTTGAAATGGCATTACCAAATCATATCAAATTGGCCTATTTGCCAAATTTTGGTATGGTCCGGCTTAGATTAACTGGAACCAGTGAAGACGAAAAGTCATTGATTTCCAATATCAACGAGCTTTTTGCTCAATTAAAAATAAAAGTTCAGGAATATTTGGTTACAGATAAGGATGAATCTATGGAAGTGGTTGTTGGCAATTTATTAAAAGAAAAGAAACAGACCGTGGCAACAGCTGAAAGTTGCACTGGTGGTTATATTGGGCATTTATTATCAAAACATGCAGGTTCCTCTCAATTTTATACCGGCGGCATTATAAGCTATGATAATAGGATAAAAACCGAATTCCTAGACGTTCCCACTGAAATTTTACTATCAGTTGGTGCTGTTAGCAGGGAAGCCGTTGAACAAATGGCCGTTGCAGTAAGAGAAAAGATGAAAACTGACTTTGGAGTTTCTGTGAGCGGAATAATGGGCCCGTCGGGTCAAACTGACGAAAAACCACTTGGAATGGTATGGATTGGGGTTGCCAATAAAGAAAAGGTGGTTTCAAAGGTTTTTTACCTTCGATTTGACCGTTCCAGAAATATTGAGGTAACTGCCACACAGGCCATAAATTTACTTAGGTTGTTAATTATCAATAAGATTTAGTCTTATTTTTGCTAAAATTATCCCATATGCCGCTTGTTGACTTGGTGATGCCCAAATTGGGCGAAAGTATAATGGAAGCGACCATTTTAAAATGGCATAAGCAAGTTGGCGATACGATCCAGCTAGATGAAACTTTATTAGATATTGCAACGGATAAAGTAGACAGTGAAGTTCCATCCACTGTTGGAGGCCTTATTAAAGAAATTTTATTTGAAGTGAATGCAGTAGTTCCCATTGGAGCAGTTATTGCAAGAATTGAATCACAAGGTGTTGGAGCAACCATTTCTACACCGGTAATAAATGAACCTGTTCAACAAGCAGCACCAAAAGTGCCTGCCGAACCTATTTCGAATGAAACAGCACCCATTGTTCAAAATCAAGAAGCAACACCTATCGATGAATCACCCATAATTGATACTGTTCCCTATACACCAACTGTAAATTTGGTTGCACCCATTTTAGGCGAACCTAAATTTTATTCTCCGCTTGTTTTAAGCATTGCGCAAAACGAAGGAATTGCTTTAAATGAATTACAGTTTATCAATGGAACGGGCAACGAAGGTCGCGTTACTAAAAAAGATATTTTAAATTATATCGCTGCAAAAAAAGCTGGCGTAATTGCACCAATAGCAACCCCTGAGCAAACAACAATAATTCCTACTGCACAAACGGTTCCTCAAAGTAAACCTTTGGATGCTATTTTAGTGGAGCATACCCAATTTGTTGCACATAATATAAATACCAAGTTTGCGAATCCAGAAGACGTAATACTTACAGGTGGAACGGAAATTAAGGAAATGGACAGAATGCGTAAGCTAATTGCCAAGCATATGGTTGATAGCGTTCAAACAAGTCCTCATGTTACTTCCTTTGTTGAAGTGGATGTAACAAACATGGTTGTTTGGCGAGAAAAAGTAAAACAACTCTTTGAAAAAAGAGAAGGCACAAAGTTAACGTATACACCTATGTTCTTGGAAATGATTGCAGGCTGTCTTGCACAATTCCCAATCATAAACGCAAGCTTACAAGGAGATAATATCGTATATAAAAAAGATATTAATATTGGGATGGCTACTGCCCTACCAACTGGTAATTTAATTGTACCCGTTATTAAAGGAGCAGATCAATTAAGTATTGTAGGTATTACCAAAGCGGTGAATAATTTAGCCAATGCGGCAAGAAACAATCAGCTGAAGCCAACCGATACCAAGGATGGTACGTTCACGGTAACCAATGTAGGAACATTTGGAAGTATTATGGGTACGCCTATTATTAATCAACCACAGGTTGCCATCTTAGCATTAGGTGCCATTAAAAAACGACCTGTAGTAATTGAAACCCCTGCAGGTGATGCCATCGCCATTAGACATATGATGTACTTATCTATGAGCTATGACCACAGAATTGTAGATGGTGCGCTTGGCACACAATTTTTAGCAGCCATTGCTAAAGCTTGCGAAAGCTGGGATGTAAACAGACAGTGGTTCCAATACGTTTAGTGCAAACCCCAATCCCTTCCTTTCATAATTGCAGGTACGCCATTGCTCATCCAAGTTGGCATAGGATCTCCCTTTAAATAGTGATCAAAGAATTGTTGTTCTCTAATTTGTATATCCTTTCTATTTTTACGCTCTACTAAATTGTGTGCTTCGTTATTATAAACAAGTAGCCAAATTTTCTTATTCAATCTTCGCATGGCAGTAAAGTATTCAATACCCTGATACCAAGGCACCGCATCATCTGCGTCATTGTTCATAATTACTAATGGCGTTGTTACTTTAGGTAAAGAAAATAACGGTGAGTTTTTTATATACAAATCGGGACGTTCCCATAAACTAGCACCTAAACGGCTTTGTGTTTTCTCATATTGAAACTGTCTAACAATACCAGGCCCCCATCTAATACCGCCATAAGCACTAATCATATTTACAACAGGTGCACCCGCCCAAGCAGCAGCATATAAATTGGTTTTCGTAATTAAATAAGCAATTTGATAGCCGCCCCAACTTTGACCTTGTAAACCAATTTTAGTACTGTCTACAAAACCCTTTTGTACCATAGCCCTGGTACCACTCAAAATATAATCATAAGCACCTTGTCCAGGGTAGCCTTTTTGATACCAAATATCGGGTACGAATACTAGGTAACCTCTACTTACAAAGAATGGAATATTTAAACGTGAAGCAGTAGGTGCAGGCGCTAAATAATTATGCAGGGTTTGATTGTTTCTTTCATAAAAATAAACAATCATTGGGTATTTCTTTTTAGGATCAAAATCTTCTGGATAATACATAATTCCTTCGGCTTTTTTACCCGTGTAAGCTTTCCAAGTAACCATTTGTGTTGTTAGCCAATTATAATCTTTTTGTTGCTCATTAATTTGTGCAATTGGTTTGGGATTTTGAGCTAACCCATTTAATGTATAAGTAAATAAATTTGGGGAAGTTTTTTCATCCTCTTGCATTACTACAAAATTATTAGATTTTTTAGCTTTTTCAATAGTAGTAAAATGCATTGGCAACTTATTTAACAATTTAAATTGCGCATCTTCTACTGTAAGTAATGCCAAAGATTCTGATTTGTCAATTTCACTAAACCCTTTTATTAATAAGCTATCTTTTGTGCCAATTGTTTTACGTTCATCATCTGTTTCTTCAAAACGATAACTCGTTTTACTTGCCCGTCCATTTGTTAATAATCTTGATGGCTTCAATCCATTGGCATCCACTAACCATAAATCATATCGATCATATAAAATGAATGATTCATTATCACTTAACCATTTAGCAATGCCATATGCACTTGGATCATCTGGGACATCATTGTCTTCATCATATAATGGGAATGTAATGTCCTTTGCCAAGATTGTCTTTTTTTGACTACGGCTATCAAATCCAAAATATTTTTTTAAGGATTCATCATAGTATACCAACTTACTCCCATCATAAGCACTTGAAATTAGCCTGCCCTTCCATCCTTTTTGTATTAAGCTACGTTCGCCATTTAAAGTGTTAATTTGATAAATGTCTTTTAAACTATACCCTTGCCATTGAGATGCAATTTCATAGGTTGAATCCTGAATAGCATAACTCATAGCTCCATCCCCTTCTTGTGTAGTTAATATATTTCTATCTTTAATTTTGCCTAAGTACACAATGCTACCCGTATTTAAATTAAACAAAACAGGTTCTGTTGCTCTTAAATCGGCTTCCAAATTCTTTACCTGTACAGTTTGTAAAGCAGGGTCATTATAATGCCATATATCTAAACCTGCACGCTCAAATTCAGGCAAACTAGTATCTTTTATGGGAAGTATGGGTTGTATTCCAAACTCTAATATATTTCCCGATTTACTAAACTTTAATTTCTTATCGCC
>CANHIR010000004.1 GCA_947461015.1 Bacteroidota bacterium
AAGGGTGTTGTTTACAAAATTGCAAACCCGGTAACTGCTACAGCAGCAGTTTCAGCTGCAAGTACCGAAGTGGCCAATTACAAAGTGCACATAAGATTAGACCCTGCAAGCTATCAGGATTTAATTCAAGAAAACAGTAAATTTCCTTTTAGACCAGGTATGACAGCAAGCGCTGATATTCAAACAAAATCAAAAGTAAATGTTATTTCAGTTCCTATTAATGCAGTTACTACAAGAGACAAGGAAGGCAATGGCAAGGATACAAAAGTGGAAAGCAAACAAGATGATAAAAATGCTCCAGCACCTTCCAATAAGGAGGAAGAGTTAAATGAAGTTGTATTTGTTGTGCAAAAAGATAATAAATTAAAAATGGTGAAAGTGAAAACGGACATTCAGGACTTAAACTATATTGAGGTTGCAGGATTAAAAGTGGGCGATGAAGTGGTTGTAGCACCTTATAGTTTGCTTAGTAAAACACTTAAAGACGGCACTTTGGTAAAAGTGGTAACCAAGGATAAATTAGTAGAGGCTAAAAAATAAAATTTATCATAATTGTATTTAAAAAGGGGTACATCTAAAAAATGTGCCCCTTTTTTTATGTTTTCGTATCTTCGCAGTATGAATACAAAACGTATTGGTATAATTGGAAGTGGCAGCTGGGCTACGGCTATTGCAAAAATTGTAACAGATAATGGCTTCGCAATTAATTGGTGGGTTAGACAAGCCAACAATATTGAGTATTTTCAAAAACGTCACCACAATCCACATTATTTAAGAAATGCTTATTTTGATGTTGCCAATATAAAGTTCTCTGATGACATTGGCGTTGTAGTGAAAGATGCAGATATTGTTATTATCGCCGTTCCCTCTATTCATATTGAAACAGCCCTTTCTACATTAGATACAAATGCCTTTAATGGTAAACAAATTATTTCGGCCGTTAAAGGGGTATTGCCTAAAATAAATTTATTAGTAAATCAATATTTAGCGCAAAAATTCAATTTCCCATTGGAAAGTTATTTCACTTTGCTGGGCCCTAGTCATGCCGAAGAAGTAGCGTCTGAACAACTTTCTTACCTTACTTTTTCTGGCTTAATTACACCCAACACAGCAGAAATTGCAAACTGTTTTAAAAACGAATACATCAATACTGTTATAAATAATGATGTATATGGTGTCCAATATGCTGGAGTGGCAAAAAATATTTATGCCCTAGGTGCGGGAATTGCACATGGTCTTGAATATGGAGATAATTTTTTAAGTGTTTACATTGCCAATGCAGCCTTTGAAATGAAAAAGTTATTAAAGGGAGTGATGCAACATAGTGGCACACATTGTGATCATGTAAATTATTCCTCTTCGGTTTATTTAGGGGACCTATTGGTTACCTGTTATTCCTTGCATAGCAGAAATAGGACATTTGGAAACATGATTGGTAAAGGATATTCGGTGCGCGCTGCTGAACTAGAAATGAATATGGTTGCCGAAGGATACAATGCTTGCAAATGTATTATGGCCATAAATGAAAACATTGGGGTAGACTTGCCATTGATAACGGCTATTTATAAAATTTTATGGGAGGGTGCTAATCCAGCTGAAGCTTTTAAAGAGATTGAAAAAATTTTGATTTAAACCATTCCATTTTTTAGTACCACTAGACAATAAAAAAATCACTAGCAATACCGTCTGCTAAAAAACGTGCATTTTTTGTGATGGTAAATCCCTTAGCGGTATTTTCAATTTTCCCAGTTAATAAAAATTTTCCTAAGACGTCTTTTGTATGTTGCATATATACACTGCCAAATCGTTTTTCAATTTGTTCCATCTCAACACCATCCAATAGCCTTAAGGAAATCATCATGTATTCATTGTAAGCACTTGCTTCGTCAATATTTTCAATGTCAAACGGAACGTTTCCCTGTTCAATGGACTTAATATACAATTGGTTGTTTGCAATATTCCATTGTCTTGAAGTGCCATTATAAGAATGTGCCGATGGCCCCAAACCTAAATAGGGTATACCTTTCCAGTAGTTGCTATTGTGTAAGCTTCTTTGACCAGGCTTAGAAAAATTTGAAATTTCGTAATGTTCATACCCCTCATTATTTAGCGTTTCTACTATTAACTCAAAATGTCTTGCTTGCTTTTCGGTATCTATATTTTCTATCTTCTTTTTTTGAATTAAACTATGTAAGGCCGTTTTTTCTTCAACGGTTAACGCATAGCAGGAAATATGTGGAATATTAAAATTTTTAAGCAACTCCAAATCTTTAAGCAAATCCTGGTCACTTAAATGGGGGGTTCCATAAATAAGGTCGGTACTCAAATTATGGATACCTGCCGCTTTTGCATGTTCAATTGCCTGTATGGATTGTGCAGTACTATGCGCCCTGTTCATCCAGGAGAGGGCATCTTTTTGGAAACTTTGTATACCAATGCTTAGTCTATTAATACCATTACTTTTCCAAGCCATTGTTTTCGCAATGGAGATATCGTCGGGGTTGGCTTCTAGGGTAAATTCTTTTAAATCAGCTAAATCATAATGTTTATGCAAACTGTTTAATATTTTATCTATATGGGTTTGGTCCAATAGGGAGGGTGTTCCCCCACCCAAATAAATGGTTTCAATAGGGCTTCTCAAATAATGTTGTTGTAATGTAATTTCCTTTAATAGGGAAGCTACGAATTCGTCAATTTGTTCAATTTGTGTTGAAAAATGGAAATTACAATAATGGCAGGCTTTTCTGCAAAAAGGGATATGGATATAAATACCTGACATGGCTGTGTTTGGACAACAAAGCTAACTATTAGTTACTAATTTTGCATGACTATACTTATTTTTGCAAAGATGTCTAAATCCAAATTTGTCCTTTTGATTGTTTGCGTTTTCATGTTACTTTCAGTAAGAGGTCAATCCATTACTGCAAAAGTAAAAGAGGACTCCACTTTGTTAGTGTTAGATAGTTTGCCACCCAAAGACACACTGTTTGTAAAATATATACCAGTGCTGCCAAATAGTTTTATAAAAGCAGATGCATGGTACTTTCAACAATTACATGCAAATGAGGGAGATACAGCTATAAATATAATTAAGGATTACAAGGAATATTTTGCGGACAAAAAAAATGGCTATAGTTTATATTTTAAGAAAAATGGTAAGACAATAAATGGACCAATCATTGCAAAAATTGAACAATCATTTGCAATGCCAAATAAGGATTTACTTTTTTATATTATTATCGGACTTTTGCTTTTGTATGGAATTATAAATAATATTTTCCCGCAATATTATATAAAGTTATTTACTCAGTTTAGCAGTTCATCATTAAGGGAAGTCCAGAACAGAGAACAACTGGTTCAGAATAGTTTTGCGTCGCTGGTTTCTAATATTGGATTTGTATTAAGTTTTTCATTGATGGCAACGCTACTCATTTTCAACAATCATCTTTTGCCAATTTCCTTTTGGGTTGCCTACCTGTATAGTTGTCTTTTTTTCACTGCGCTTTACATTGGAAAATATCTTTCGTTACAATTAATGGGGTTTATTTTTAATGTAAGAGACATGGTAAGCCTTTATATTTTCGTGGTGTTTATGGTAAACAAGGTGTTGGGTATTTTGCTAATACCATTTGTATTAATGCTGGCGTTTTCCAAGCCCATTTATTATCCCATTGCAATAGGGGGTGCAGCCGTTTTGACCATTTTATTATTGTTATATAGATATTTATTTTCATTAACCGCTGTAAGGAACAAATTACATATATCTTCCTTTCATTTTTTTCTTTACCTTTGTGCTTTCGAAATAATCCCCCTGCTCATATTGTACCGATTTATAGTACAATATTTTGGCGGAAAATTTTAAAGAAGAAAAGTGTAAAATGGCAAAAGCAATGAGTGTAGAAAAAAAGGCGGCAACTAGTAAGACCATTAAAAAGATCCTTATTTCTCAAGCGAAACCAGAGAGTGAAAGGTCTCCTTATTTTGATTTGGCTGCCAAATATAAAGTTGAACTACATTTTCATCCTTTAATTCAATTGGTTGCTATACCTTCCAAAGAATTTAGAAAATCTAAAATCGAAATTGCAAATTATAGTGCTGTAATTTTTACAAGTAAAAATGCGATTGATCATTTTTTTAGAACCTGCGATGATTTAAAAGTAAATGTAAGCCAGGAGACTAAATATTTCTGCATCACTGAATCAGTTGCCTTGTACCTTCAGAAGTTTATCATGTATCGAAAGCGTAAAGTATTTTTTGGGGCAGACGGTTCCAATAAAAAACTTTTTGATGTGCTAAATAAGCATAAAGGGAATGAGCGTTTTTTATATGTTTGTAGTGAAAATCAGCAGGACAATGAAATTGTGAATTGGTTAAAAGATCATGCATGTCAATTTGATATGGCTTATATGTATCGTTCTGTAAGTAGTGATTTAAAAGAAGTTTTTGATAGTCATACTTTTGATGTGATTTGCTTATTTACGCCAAGTGGACTTAAAAGTTTATTTGAAAATAAACCTGGGTTTGTTCAAAATGGAACCGCTATTTGCGCGTTTGGCTCAAATACATGTAAGGCGGTAGAAGATGCTGGTCTTGCACTGCATATTAAAGTGCCTAGTCCACAAACCCCAAGTATGATTGCAGGATTGGATTTATATTTAAGCCAATTAAGCAAAAAAAAATAACTTGCATTCAATGAATGCAAATCCCGCTTTTACCAATGCCCTAATAAACGAAACAAGTCCTTACTTGCTTCAGCATGCTCATAATCCAGTGAACTGGCTTCCTTGGTCCGCATCTCTTTTTACATTGGCTACCAAACAGCATAAGCCCATTTTATTAAGTATTGGTTACGCAGCATGTCACTGGTGTCATGTAATGGAAAGGGAGAGCTTTGAGTCGGAACAGGTGGCAGCATACATGAATGAACATTTTATAAATGTTAAGGTAGATAGGGAAGAACGTCCAGACGTAGATCATTTATATATGGATGCATTGCAAGCCATGACCGGATCGGGTGGATGGCCACTTAATATTTTTTTATTACCCAATGGAAAACCTTTTTATGGGGGTACGTATTTTCCGCCTGTTGCTATACAAAATAGGGCTTCATGGATGGATGTACTTAAAGGAGTTCATGATGCATTTCAAAATAATTATGAAAAAATTGAAAAGCAAGCAACGCAATTATCAAACCATTTAATTGAAACCAACATCAAAAACAAGCTGGATGTAAATGGGCTTGATCAAAGTTTTAACCCCAGCAAGGATGAAATTGAATTAATGGCAAATAGGATTATGCAAAATGCGGACAGCCAATGGGGTGGTTTTGGTGGTTCGCCCAAATTTCCGCAAACATTTTCATTGCAAATGTTACTAAGGCATTATCATATAAGCAAAGACCAAGGTTCATTAGATCATGTCTTGTTAACCTTAGATAAAATGATACAAGGGGGTATTTACGATCATTTAGGTGGAGGCTTTTCAAGGTACAGTACCGATGCGCAATGGCAGGCGCCGCATTTTGAAAAAATGTTGTACGATAATGCTTTAATGATAACTGTTTTATCGGAAGCGTATCAAATCACAAAAAAAGAATCCTATAAAATAGTCATACAACAAACCCTACATTTTTTAGATACCGAATTAGCCAATGGGGAAGGCGTTTACTATGCAGCATTAGATGCAGACAGTGAGGGAGTAGAAGGAAAGTATTATACATGGACTTATGATGAATTAAATAATATTTTGCCTAAAAATTTATTTGATAGCTTTTGTAGTTATTATCAAATAGAAAAAAACGGTAATTGGGAGCATACAAATATATTGTGGACACAACATGATTTTTTAATTAGTGAAACCGAAAAGTTTAAGGAAGTTAAACTTGCTTTGTTATTAATAAGAGCAACTAGAATTAAGCCATCTCTGGACAATAAAATAATTTTATCCTGGAATGCATTATTAATTGAAGCGTTTTGTAAAGCTGCAGCTGCATTGGGTGATAATAGTTTTGTACAAAAGGCGGTAGATGCAATGGCGTGGATTGAAGATAAAATGTATGATCATCAAGAACAATATTTTCATCACACCAACACCAATGGTATAAATAAAAGCTTTGCTTTTTTGGATGATTATGCATGTTTAATAAAAGCATATATCACCTTGCAAGAACTAACTGGTGAATTAAAATATTTACACAAGGCCAAACAATGGGTAGCCTATGTGCAATCACATTTTATGGATGAAGAAAAAGTGTTTTTCTATTTCACCGCCGACTACCAAAAAGATGTGATTATTAGAAAAAAAGACAATTATGATGGTGCACAACCAAGTGCCAATGCAATCATGTCCTATAACTTACTGTATTTGGGAAATGTATTTGATGAACCAGCATGGACCAAACAATCCCATTATATGGTAACAAATATGCATAAAATGATTATCCAATACCCCTCCTCCTTTAGCTATTGGGCACAAACCTATTGTCTAATGGCCTTTGGGTTTACCGAATTAATTAGTGTTGGATCTAATGTTAAAAACACAATTTTACAGGTACAATCAGCGTTTATACCTTTTAAATTGTTGTTAATTTCTGACCAATATGATGCTAGCATGAGCCTATTGAAAGGGAAGCAAAACTATGATAATCAATACTTTATATGTAATAAAGGAAATTGTTCCGTTCCCTATTCAAATCTCAACGATTTTTTAACAATAATCTATCAAGTTAATTATTAATTTGCACCTCTTACGAATCGGGAATTTAGTAACTTTATCCATATTCGCAAGATTAAGTGCATAGAATGCATAATAAAAAATTTAAATATTACACCTTGGTTTAACCAAGACCTGTTATAAATAAAAACTATGACTAAGAATTCAAAATTGACTCGTTTTAAATTTCCGTTGATGCTTATCACGGTATTTGTGAGTTCCTTATTATTTTTTGCATTTGAATCTAGTAAGGTAACTAGAAACAAACGTATTAGAACTGATGCTCAAATGGTATACATACCTGGTGGCTCCTTTTTTATGGGAGCGAGCGATGAGCAAGTGGATAATAACTTAATGAATCATAAAAAAAGAGTTTCCATTTCTAGTTTTTGGATGGATAGAACAGAGGTAACCAATGAACAATACCATAGGTTTGTAAATTATGTTGCTGACTCTTTAAAATACCTGGCTAAAGCAAAACAAGACATATATTTCGTTGACCCGTTAGATACACTTACGGTGAACTGGGGTTTGGTAGCTACAATAAATAAGAGTTTAGCGCGCCCTGCTTCAAAGTTAGATCAAACAAAAAACGAAAATACATTTCAACAACTTTGGTTGCCAGTAGCGGATAGAGAAATTAAAAACGTTTTCACTATCGACAACAAAAAATTATTTTACAGATCTACCATTGTTGATTTGAAAAGAGCAGCACTAGAATCAAATTCTTTTGACGGGCTTAAAAATGATTTAAGAAATTATATTTCTTATGATACTGTTTATGTATATCCAGACACATTAGTATGGCAAAGGGATTTCTCCTATGTATACAATGAGCCTTTGGTAAAACAATATTTTACAAATCCTTCTTTCAATGATTATCCTGTGGTGGGCGTGAATTGGAAACAAGCGACTGCGTTTTGTCGCTGGAGAACCTTGCACAATGATTATTACCAAGGAAAACCAGGAAAAAAAGACATGTTTGTGGAAGGCATATATCGTTTACCAACCGAAGCAGAGTGGGAATATGCTGCCAGAGGCAACTCAAAAGTGAATGCAATGTATCCTTGGGGTGCGCCTTATACTAGAACAAGGGAAGGATTGCTAATGGCAAACTTTAAGCCAGGTAGAGGTGATTACTTTGGAGGGGATCCGAATAAAGATGACATAACTCCTTTAAAAGTGAAATCTTATACTGAAAATGGGTTTGGATTATATGATATGGCCGGTAATGTAGCAGAGTGGACCAGTTCAAGATATGACGAAGCAGTGGATAATATTTTGGGTGACTTTAATCCAGACTATCAATACAATGTTAGAAATGATGACCCTGCAATTATGACAAGGAAATCGGTAAGAGGTGGATCTTGGAAGGACATAGCCTACAACTGTCAAGTAAGTACCCGTAATTACGAATATCAACTTAACGCTAAATCATATATTGGATTTAGATGTGTATTATCTGCTCCAAAAACAAAATAATTTTCATAAATCATTCATTTAAATAAAAAATAAAATAAAACATGAGTAAATCATTAACAGGAAAGCAAATATTCAAAATGTGGGTGGATAGATTTGTATCCATTGGTGCAGCAGTAGTAATTATTGGTGCTTTGTTTAAAATCCTACACTGGAAATTTGCCAATGAACTTTTGATAGTAGGTATGTTCACAGAAGCAGGTATCTTTTTGATTTATGCTACAATGACTGAAACTCCTCCTGAAACCCCTACGTCCAAATCTGGAATTAACAATACATTAGACAGCAAGGAATTGGTTGACGCATTGAAAGATGTTAAGACAAGTATCGATGATACGAATAAAAATATAGCTTTCATTAGCACTTCTGCAAATGGTTTGAAGGAATTGGAAGATAAGTTTGCAACCATGGGTAAAACCTTAGATCAGTTGAATGAATTTTATGGTGGTTTAAAAAATGTTTCTGAAACGGTTACAAGTTCAGTGGGTGATGCTGCAAGAACTAAGGATCAATTAAATACATTAGCTAACAACTTAACTGAATTAAATGCAGTGTATAGCAATATGATTCATGCGATTAAAGGGAAATAATTAAATAAAAAACTACAATTAAATATATTTTAGATGGCATTACCTAAAGAACCAAGGCAGAAAATGATTAATATCATGTACTTGGTATTAACAGCTATCCTTGCCCTTAACGTTTCTAGTGAGATATTGAATGCTTTTAAAACTATGGATGAAAGTTTTGTTAGGTCTAACTCTGGAATGGAAGATAGAATTACAAACTTGATTGCTGGTTTTGATCAGAAAGACAATGTGGAACGTTTCCCAGAAAAAGTTGCAGAATGGAAACCTAGATCCGAAAAAGTGAAAGAACTTTCTAATTCCGTTTTTCAATACTTAGAGACCTTAAAGACAGAAGTAAAAAAAGAGTCTGGTCAAAAAAATCCGAATGATCCCTATAAAGAAGATGATTTAGAAGCTGCTACAAGAATGTTTACAAATGGAAAGCCAGGGGAAACCAAAGGGGAGGAAATGTTTGCAGTTTTAAATAAATACAAAGCAGATTTGGCGTCAATTGACAAAGGAGTACTTGCTCCGCAAGTAAATAAACTACCAAATTTTACTTTTGTATCAGAAGCTATTAAAAAACAATATAGTAACTTAACGCCTGCTCAACAATTTGCAAACGCTTATTTTCATATGACGCCAACTGTAGCTGCTGTTGCAATGTTGACTAAATTTCAGAATGATGTCAAAAACAGTGAACTACAATTAATTGAGCATTGCTATGCGCAATTAAATGCTGTTCCATATGTACCAAGTTTTGGAGTGGTAGCAAGTGCAAGTTCTGGTTTAGTAATGTCGGGTGATGAGCTTTCTATTACTGCAGGATTAGGTGCTTATGCAAAAGACGCGCAACCAGTTGTTACCATTGATGGGGCAAATGTTCCAATGGATGCAAATGGTCAAGCAGTTTTAAAAGTAGGTACATCAAGTGCGGGAGAGTTTACTAAAAATGTATCAATCACCTATATTGATCCAACTACAAATAAAAAGGAAACAAAAACAGCGCAAGTAAAATACAAAGTGGGTACACCTACTGGTCTTGCAATTTCAACAGATAAAACGAGGGTATTTTATATCGGAGCTCCAGGCGGCAACCCAGTTTCCATTTCAGGCGCTGCAGGTGGTGCTGGCTCTTTAAACGTAAGTATAGGTTCTGGTCCTGCAACTGTATCTAAAACTTCTACTCCAGGAATATACAATGTAGTCACCACGGCAGAAGGTACTGTTGTATTGAATGTTTCTGATGGAAAAACAAGTACTAAGATTACGGTGCCTTCCAAAAAGTTGCCACCTCCTCAATATGCTTTTGTATATGGTACCTTGGATGATGTAACTGGTAAAGGTGGAACCGCTTCCGCTGATGCATTCAGAAAACAAAAAGGCATCGGTCCTAAATCACCAGCGGATTTCGTTTTTGAGGGTATTACTTACACTATTAAGTCGTATAAAATTGAATTTTCAGGTAAAGGATTTAATGGAGTTGAAACAACTAGAGTGAATAATACTGGATCTTTTAGTAGCATAAAGAGTTATTTAGATAGATGCGAACCAGGAAGTTCGGTAACTATATCAGAAATCATTGCTTTAGATGCGGGTGGACAGGATCAGAAAATTGCTTCACCAATCGTCTTTTCTTTAAAATAAAATTCAATTTTTGAATATGAACATTTATAATAAAAAAGTAAAATTGGTTTTTGTGAGCTTATTGTTGTTCATGGTTTCAACTTTGAATGCACAAAAGCCAAATCCTCCAATACCCAAAGACACTTTACTAAAAAAAGTGGAGGTTAGTTTGGTTCCAATTGACGGGTTTGGTTGGGATACTTTACAACGTTTAAAAGACAACAATCCACAAAATTTAAGAGTTCCTCCAAAGGTTCCCGAAATTAGAAAGGAGGATGTATTGTTTACGGAAACCGTTTGGGAGGATATTGACGCTAGAGAAAAAAAGAATCGACTTTTTTTAAACGCAGCAAAGAATGGACAAGGGTATCAAAATTTCTTTAAAATTCTTTTGACAATTATTGAAAGTGATACGCAAAATATTAAAATGTTTGATGCAAGGAATGATCGCTTTACCAATTATTATAGCCTTGATCAATTGTATAGCGCTGTAAAAGGAGATTGGCAATTGGCGGATGAGACAGATTCAACTGGAAAAAAAACAGGGAATAAGGTATGGGAAAGAAATCCAGATAAAAATTCTGTAGGGAATATGGATTCTGCAGTCTATTCATTTAGAATAAAGGCCCAATATATTTATGATAATAGGACAAGTAGAATGCATTATAGAATTATTGGAATTTGTCCGATAGCATCTTTAAAGCAAACTATTAACAACAGAGATACGGTTATAAAAAAGCCATTGTTTTGGTTGTATTACCCTGGACAACTAAGAAATTACTTGGCAAACCATGTAGTGTATAATCCCAATAATCAAAAGGATCAAAATTCATGGGTGGAATTACTGGAGGCACGATACTTTGATCGCGTCTTAACTAAAACATCCAACAAAAATCCAAACGATAAAGACTTGTTTGAATTGTATAAAGACCCTAAAAAACGTTTAGAAGCTGCAGAGAAAATAAGACAGCGTATAGACGATTATGATCAGGATAGATGGGTATACTAATACCTTGAATGATATTATTTTTCTAAAGCCGCTTTTAACAAAGCGGCTTTTTTATTGCCAATTAATTGAGTCAAGCTCGTTTCACTTGCTTCTTTTATTTTGCTAACCGATTTAAAATGCAGCAGCAATAATTCTTTGGTTTTAGGTCCAATGCCAACAATATGATCCAACCCCGTTTCCAAAGCACCCTTTGATCTTTTGCTTCGGTGAAACTGAATGCCAAAACGGTGTACTTCGTCTCTAATATTTCGGATGAGTTTATGCGCTTCACTATGCCAATCTAGAATAATAGATTTGCTGTCTCCAGGGAAAAAGAGTTCTTCTAAATTTTTTGCAAGGCCTACGGTAGTTACCTTATCCTGAATGCCCAATTCCGTCAATGCTTCTAAGGCAGCATTTAATTGGCCTTTACCGCCGTCAATAATAATGAGTTCTGGGAGGGGCAGGTTCTTTTCAATCACCGACTTATAACGCCTTCCAACCGATTCTTTCATGCTAGCAAAGTCATTGATGCCCACCACCGTTTTAATATTAAATTTTCGGTAATCGGACTTGCTGGGTGCCCCATTTTTAAAACATACCATGGCAGAAACCGGGTAAGCACCCTGAAAATTAGAGTTGTCGAAACATTCAATATGATTGGGTGTCTTGCTTAAGTGCAATGCTAGTTTCATCTCCTCAAGCACTTCGTTGTCTAATGGTTTTTCAACACTTACCAATGCTTGTTTATGTTTCCATTCCCTTAAAGCATAGTTTGCATTTTTTTGAGACAATGCCAATAATTGCTCCTTGTCTCCAACCTGTGGAATGGTGTATTTTACATCAAATACTTTTTCACTTAATTCAAAGGGTACAATAATTTCTTTAGCCCTACTATTTAAATGCGATCTAAAATAGTGAATCGCAAATATTAATATGGTTTCAACCGATTCTTCCAATGGAACAGAGAGGGGCAACATATGTGTTTGAATAATTCTTCCATTTTCAACCATTAAATAACTCACATAGGCTTGGTCTGCTTCATGCGCAATACTAAATACATCCATCGCATGTTGTTGCTTAGTGTATACCACCGATTTGGTTTGGTAATGCTCTAACTCATCTATCTTCTTTTTAGTCAAAGCAGCTTTCTCAAATGCCATGGCATTGGATGCTTCCAGCATTTTCTCTTTTAGGTTTGCAATGACTGGCTTGATATTTCCTTTTAATAAATGTTGTACTTGCTCAATGGAGGCATTATAAGCTTCTAAGGTTTGGTATCCTTGGCATGGCCCCAAGCAATTGCCTAAATGATATTCCAAACATACTTTGAATTTTCCTTCTGCAATATTTTTTGGTGTTAGTGGCAGGGTACAAGTTCTTAATGGGATGGTATGTTTTATATGATCTATTAATTCTCTTACCGCCAAAACATTGGTAAAGGGCCCAATATAGGTACTCCCGTCATTTATTTTTCGCCTGGTTAAAAACACCCTTGGAAAGTTTTCCTTTTTTACCACAATATAGGGGTAGGTTTTATCATCCTTTAAATTGATATTGTATTTGGGCTGATAGTTTTTAATAAGCTCATTTTCTAAAATAAAGGCGTCGTGTTCTGAGTTGACAATGGTGAACTGGATGTCTTTTATTTTTTGAACCAACTCGATGGTTTTAAGGGTATGACCATGATTGGAGAGAAAGTAGGAGCTTACTCTTTTTCTTATATTTTTGGCTTTGCCTACATACAATAAACGGCCATTTTCATCAAAATATTGATAAATGCCTGGTTCCTGAGGGAGGCTGGTCTGTATTTTCTTAAAAAGTTCTTTTTCCATGGAATGCTCCGAAAGCACAAAAATACTTTATATTTTTGTGGTATGGAATTAACTGTAAATATACCTGCCCTTCTTTTTCCAGCCATAAGCTTAATTATGCTGGCTTATACCAATCGTTTTTTGGCTTTGTCAAGCCGGGTAAGGGTTTTACATGATAAATATCAAACACAGGAGCAACGGCACTTAATTTTTACACAAATTAAGAATTTAAAGTACCGATTAAAACTTATAAGAAACATGCAAACCTATGGAGTAACTTCCTTATTGTTTTCAATTGTATCTATGTTTTTTATTTACATTGAATACCAAAAAACAGCGCAGTTTATTTTTGCCCTTAGTCTTATTGCTTTTTGTTGGTCTCTTTTGTTATCCCTTATTGAAATAAGATTAAGCACCAAAGCAATTGAAATTGAATTGAGTGATATGGAAGGGCTGGAAGACCCTTCGGTATTAGCATATTTGAAAAAGAAATTTGAACGCGATTAGCATGCTTATTTTCTTTCCCCAATTTGTTGTCTCCACATTGCGTAATACAATCCTTTTTCGGTAAGTAAAGATTCATGGGTTCCTTGCTCAATAATCTTACCTTTTTCTAAAACATATATTCTGGTTGCATGAATTATGGTGCTAAGACGATGCGCAATCATAATGGTTATTTGTTCTCTTTCTGCGGAAAGTTCACGAATGGTATCTGTTATGGACTCTTCGGTTAAACTATCAAGACTTGAAGTTGCCTCGTCAAATATGAGTAAATGCGGATGCCTTAAAAGTGCTCGTGCAATAGAAAGTCTTTGTTTTTCTCCTCCACTTAATTTTAATCCACCTTCTCCAATTACAGTATTAAGTCCATTGCCTCCTTTATCTAAAATATTGGTGCAACTTGATTTTTCCAATGCAATAAGCATTTCTGATTCTGATGCATTCGGTGCAACAAATAACAAATTCTCTCTAATGCTTCCTGCAAATAATTGGGTGTCTTGGGTTACAAAACTAATTTGATTGCGAAGCTCATTCATATCAATTTTATCGCTAGGAACATTGTTGATTAAAATTTGTCCTTCCTGAGAAGCATATAATCCTACAATTAGCTTTACCAAAGTGCTTTTACCCGCCCCCGATGGCCCAACAAAGGCAATGGTTTCACCTCTTTTTGCCTCGAAACTTACGTCGTCCATTGCTTTAAAATTGGCTGTTTGGTGTTGGAATCCAACTTGTTTAAATGCCAAGTGCTCAATATTACCAATGGCTATTGCGTTTGCGGGATTTATTTCGATTGGCTTTTTCATTAAAGCATCAAAATTATTCAAGGAGGCTTCTGTCTCCCGATAACTCATAATAATGCTGCCTATTTCCTGTAAAGGACCAAAAATAAAGAAGCTATAAAACTGCAAAGAAATCAATTGACCCACTGTAAGAATTTCCTTAAATATTAACCACATTAATGTAAACGTAATTACTTGTCTTAAAAAATTTACCATAGTACCTTGAATGAAACTCAAGGAACGAATGTTTTTCACTTTCTTTAATTCAAGGGCTAAAATTTTATAAGTATTATTATTAAGACGGTTTATTTCTTGGGTGGTTAAGCCAAGGCTTTTTACCAATTCTATATTGCGTAAACTTTCGGTGGTGGTACCTGCAAGGGTAGTCGTTTCTTTTACAATATTTTTTTGAATAGATTTAATACGCTTGCTCAAAATATTTGTGACGTATGCAATGGTGCCTGCGCCTAAAATATATATGGGCATAATGGACCAATGCAATTTTGTAGCATAAATAGATATAAAAACGATGCTTACTATAATTCCAAAAACTACATTTATTACATAACTAATGAATTTTTCACAATCCGCTCTTGCTTTTGTTAAAATGGAAAGTGTCTCGCCACTTCGTTGGTCTTCAAAAGCTTGAAAAGGCAATTGCATGGAATGTTTTAAGCCATCGGTAAATAAGGCAGCTCCAAATTTTTGAATAATTACATTTACGGTATAATCTTGAAAGGCTTTAGCAATTCTACTCACCATTGCCGTACCAACTAATAATAATAGAATATTCCCAATTCCTTTTAAGTAGGCTGGCTGGGTTCTAATGTGACCCATGGCATCTAAAAAAGGAGTTTTTGCAAATTCATCAATCAACCTTCCAAACAACATGGGATCAAACATGGAAAATGTCTGGTTAATTGCGGCTAAAATAAAACCTATAATAACTAGTTTTCTAAAGGGCCTAATGTATTGAAATAAAATCTTCATATGCGTTAAGTGTAAGGGACAAATATAAACAAAGTCGCCCACTTATTGCGAAGCGGGCGATGATAAAGTTGTGTGCAGGGGCTATTGTTGCTGATCCTCCGCGTATAAGCGGTTATATTGGTCAATGCAAGCTACAACTTCCAATACGCCTTCCTTTTTTTCCGCGCTGGTCACAAAGCCTTGTGGTAAAAAAGGTAATATTTCTTTTAAGGTATCAAACATGGCTTGCACATTGCGCGCTACAACCGCTGGTTTTTCCTTGTCCGATTTTGTAAATATCAAAGTATATGGGATTTCCCATTGCACCATTTGTTCAATAAATTCTAGGTCAATTTTTTGAGGAGCATGCCTGCTATCAATCAAAACAAAAACACGGTTCAAATTGGGTCTTTTTCTCAAATAATTTTCAATCATTTGCTCCCATCTACGTCTACTGCTTTGTGATACTTTGGCAAATCCATACCCTGGCAAATCCACAATATACCATTTGTCCCATGGGCCCTTGCTTGTAGAGCTCATGATTTCAAAGTGATTGATTAATTGAGTTTTTCCAGGAGTGCCTGAGGTTTTAGCAAGATTCTTTTGATTGCATAAAGCGTTAATGATGGAGGATTTCCCTACATTGCTTCGACCAATAAATGCATATTCAGGTTGATCTAACTTTGGACACTGTTCATAACCAGGGCTAGATATTAAATAAGTTGCTTTGTTAATTTTCATATGTATACCCATCCTATTTTTCAGACTCCTCTTTAGTTCTCTTTTTTAATTGCAAACTGTCTTTTGGATAAATTGCTTCCATATTACTTACAATATTTTGAAACCAATTGATAAGTAAATCCTTTTCTTCTTTGGTTAGTTTTGCATCTTTATGTATGATGGTGTAGGAAGGTAGGGGCATTTCATCTTTTTCAATTTGTTCAATTGCTTCTTTTAATTTATGATGTTGTAATCCAATTTTCTTATTGGTGAATTCATCAAAATTGATCTCTTTTTTTCCTTCTTTTACATGGTTGTTTATCCAATAACCAAGTGGTTGAATATTAGTGTACCATGGGTAGTTTGTATTGTTACTATGGCAATCGGCACACGCTTTATCAAACACTACTTTTACATTATTGGGCATGTCGTACTTTGTGGTAATTGCAAAGTCTTTATTGCCTTTGTTGTTTTTTGCAGGGCGAATAAATTGAATAATCACCAAGGCTACTAATAACACAATAAGAATTTTCTTTATCATCACTTGTAATTTTGAAAGGTTAATCAACTATTTTGTTGATACTTTAAAAGTAAGTTATTTAATTTAGATCAACAGTTTTCCTGTCATTTCCTTTGGTATTGCCACGCCCATCATGTGTAAAATAGTAGGTGCAATATCTCCTAACTTGCCAGGATGAATGGTTCCGTTCCATTCTTTATCAATGATAAACAAGGGTACCAAGTTGGTGGTATGGGCCGTATTGGGGCTACCATCCTCATTTATCATATAGTCTGCGTTTCCATGGTCTGCTGTTAAGAAAATGGTATATCCGTTGTTTAAACCAGCTGTTACAATTTGCTCTACACAAGCATCAACGGTTTCCACTGCTTTTACAACGGCACTAAAAATTCCGGTGTGACCTACCATGTCCGCATTGGCATAGTTTAAGCATATAAAGTCGGGATTGCCCGCATTTATCTCGGGCAATAACTTATCGGTTAATTCTTTTGCACTCATTTCTGGTTGTAAATCATAGGTAGCCACTTTTGGAGAAGGTGCCATAATGCGAGACTCTCCTTCAAAGGGTACTTCGCGCCCACCACTAAAGAAGAAAGTTACGTGCGGATATTTTTCCGTTTCTGCGATTCGAATTTGTTTTTTATGATTTTGAGACAATACATCCCCCAAGGTGTTTACTAAATTATCGTTTTCAAAAATGACGTTAACATTTTTAAAGGTTTCATCATATTTTGTTATAGTGGTGTAATACAAATCCAATTTTTTCATTCCAAATTCGGGAAAATCGTTTTGAGATAACACTTCTGTTATTTCTCTACAACGATCGGTTCTGAAATTAAAGCACAAAACAGCATCTCCGGATTGAATGCTTGCAATAGGAGTCCCATTTTCTAATAATACAGTAGGTTTGATAAATTCATCCGTTATATCTTTTGCATAATTTTCTTGAATCGCTTCTAGGGCCGAGTTTGCAGTGGGCCCTTTAGCATTAACCAAAGCATCATATGCCAATTGTACTCTTTCCCATCTTTTGTCCCTATCCATAGCATAATACCTTCCACTTATGGTTGCTATTTTACCAACGGAAGTTTTTAAATGCGATTCTACATTTTCTACAAAAGCAAACCCACTTTTTGGATCGGTGTCTCTGCCATCCGTGAATGCATGAATAAATACATTGGTTAATCCTTCCTTTTTACAAATATCACAAATGGCTTTTAAGTGTGAAGTATGCGCATGCACTCCGCCGTCACTCACCAATCCTAATAAATGTAAAGGCTTATTATTTTGCTTTGCGTATTCAATAGAAGCCAATAAGGTTGGATTGCTTGCCAATGCGCCATCCCGAACCGCAACGTTTATTCTTTGTAATTCCTGATAAACAATTCTGCCTGCCCCTAAGTTTAAATGACCCACTTCACTGTTTCCCATTTGCCCTTCGGGTAAACCTACCGCTTCTCCACAAGTGATTAAAGTAGAATTAGGATATTTGCTATATAGACTTTGCACAAAAGGTACTTTTGCTTGCTGAATTGCATCAGACAGCGGTACTTTTCCTAAACCCCATCCATCCATTATAACTAGCATTACTTTTTTTGACATTTTTTTATATATTTTATTACTTACGATTGCTTAATTTTACTTTAACAGCAGCTCAAAGTTTCAAAATTGTAAGCACATTACAAACTTTAAACTGTTATAATTAACATCAAGCCTTAAAAATGAGAAAATTACATAAATATATACTGCTAATCCTTTTGGTCATGGGGAGCTCCAGCCTATATGCGCAGCGTGACACAGAGGCATTGATTCAAAATTTGCAAACCGCTAATTTTAATAATTTACTGTCATTTTGGGATAATGAGGTGGAAGTAAACATGCCTGATATGGCCGGAAAACAATATAATGCCAAAGATGCGAATGAGTTATTAAAGGCATTTTTTAATAAAAAAAATATACTGGGGTTTGAAAAAAGTGCAGCAAGGCAAGTGGGTAGTACAGTATATTTAACAGGAAAATTATTATCTGCGAATGCGAAATATAATATTACTTTATTGATACAGCAAAACAGTAAAGCATTTTCTATTATTAGTGTTAGAGTAAACTAAATTTGTTTAGTTAAATTAATTTTTTACAGTGTATGGGAAAAAATAATAAAGAGCAAAGTTCCCCTTTCGTTTATAGTACCAATCCAGATTTCAAACCAGTTGCCGAAGCAGAAATTGTTTTAACCTTACCCAATTTGGAGCAACCTCTTAGGGTGATCCTTGAAACAAAACATAGGGCTGGAAAAACGGTAACCATTGTTTATGGATTTCAAGGTAAAGAAGAGGATATGAATACATTGGGAAAAGCACTCAAAAATCACTGTGGAACTGGCGGCTCGGTGAAAGATGGTGAAATTATTATTCAAGGAGACCATCGTCAAAAAGTATTCCAATTCTTAAAACAAAAAGGGTACAACAAAACTAAGTTATAGCTTAAAAGTAAACCTCTAAATTGCAGCGTTTTTTTAAGGCAGCTACCAAGGGGTATTGCTCCGCGATTCGATCGTATTTTTGTTTGCTATTTAGGCGCATGTGCAAAGGCACGTCTTCTTTTTCACCAGCTTCTACTATTATATCAAACATAATAGCCCTGTTTTGAAATTCGCTCCATACTTTTTCTAATACATTCATTCTTTCTTGCTCCACAAACTTTTGTGCGGTTAAGGCACCCACGGTTACTGTAAAATGCAATTCGTCTTCCATTTTTAATTGGGCCACTTTAAAAGTGCCAGCAGATGCATGCTTTGCAATAGATTCCAAATATACTGCATATTCATCCCAGCATTTTTGCAATAAATCTAATGAAAGTGGAATGGATTCTTTTACTTCTTCAATGTCATAATCCTTGCCATATTTTTGTTGCAGTACAGCCAATAAATTCTTTTTTGGCCCATCATTATTTTCACTAGGAATAGGAGTTGATGCAGTTTGTACTGTAGCTGCTGCTTGTGAATTTAACGAGGAAGGCTTTTCGGCTAAAGTAGGCTTTGTAGGCTCAACATTTTTAATTGTTGCAGGCGTTTCAATTACCAATTTTGCTTCTGCATTTACCGAAATATTACTTAGTGGTACTATTTTCTTTAAACGAATGGGATACTGAGCATCAACTAGTTTTTTTTTTACAATCTGGTGCTCGTCCAAACTTAACTCAATGGCTTGCGCTAAAAAATTTAATTTAATAATGGCCATTTCAACGTGTAATCGTTTGTTACGGGCCATTTTAAATTGAATTTCTGCTTCATTCAAAATATTCAATGCGCTAATTAAATAAGGCGTACTTATTTGCTTAGCAGTGCTAACATACTGATCCCTCCATCCTTCAATGGACTCTAGCAATACGGCGCTAGCTGGATCCTTGCAAACCAATAAATTTCTTATGAAACTGGCAAGACCTGACATGACCATATCCCCTTCAAAACCTTTTTGATTGATTTCGTCATACAATAGCATTGCACTGGTTAAGTCTTGCTTTGAAAGATGTTCAAGGAGTTTGAAAAAGTATTCCTCGTCTAAAATGTTTAAATGCTCCAGGGTATTTTTGTAAGTTAATGCTCCATTAGAGAAACTTACAATTTTATCTAAAATACTTAAAGCATCACGCATGCAACCTTCGCTTTTTTGGGCAATTAATTGTAATGCGTTACGCTCTGCTTTAATGTGTTCTTTGCCAATAATTTCTTCTAAATGTTCTACCGTATCATTAGAAGTAATTCTTTTAAAATCAAATATTTGACACCTACTTAAAATGGTCGGTAAAATTTTATGTTTTTCGGTGGTTGCTAAAATAAATATGGCATGGGGTGGGGGCTCTTCCAATGTTTTTAAAAATGCATTAAATGCACTGGCACTTAACATGTGCACCTCATCCACAATATATACTTTGTATTTTCCAGCCTGTGGCGCAAAACGAACCTGGTCCACCAGGGTTCTGATATCGTCTACCGAGTTATTACTGGCTGCATCTAATTCATGAATATTTAAACTCGCCCCTTTTTCAAAAGAAGTACAACTATCACACTGATTACAGGCTTCTCCTTCCTTTGTAATATTGGTACAATTAATAGTTTTTGCTAAAATACGTGCACAGGTTGTTTTACCCACGCCCCTTGGCCCACAAAACAAGAAGGCATGTGCCAAATGATTGTTTAAAATGGCATTTTTTAGCGTGGTCGTAATATGCGACTGACCCACCACTGTATTAAAGTTCTGGGGCCTATATTTTCTGGCAGAAACAACAAAATTATCCATAGTAGACGCGCAATATACACATTATCCCATAAAATTTTAAGGGCGTTTTATGCACATTTTTATTGCGATGCTTCTTTTATTTTTGGCTACTGTAATCCATAACAGGATGGCGCTCAAAGGGGTGGGTATTTGGATCAAATATACATCGGTAAGTAACCATATGTCTGCTTTGTTCGCCCCCTAAACTTTTGTAAATATTAAGCATTTTGGGATTCCAATCTGCAGCCCATCCCATTTCATACTCATTGTATTTTTTTAATTTATGTAATAAAAGTGAACAGGAATATATTAAGAAACTATCAATACCTAATGCCTGGTATTTTGGGACTACGCCAAATGCCAAACCTGTGAGTTGATTGTTTTGTCCTGTCCATTTCATCCACATTAAATGTAGCTTTTGTAATAGCCCTAATTTACCATTAAAGTGTTTGAAGTATTGATTCACATCCGGGATATTAATGAACATGGCAATGGGCTCTTCCTTGTAATAAGCAAACCATATTACCCTTTGGTCCATAATTGGCGCTAAGGTTTTAAATAATTTCATTATCTGTTCAATGGTAATGGCTTTTGCCTCACCATGTTGCGCCCAAGCAGCATTGTATATGGTAACAAAGTCCTGCGCATACTTTGACAATTGTTTTTTATCCAAATGTCTTGCAGTATAATCCGCCTTTGTTAAAAACCTTTCATAGCGTTCTTTAAATCGCGGCGGCAATTCATCTAATAATTTGTTGCGATAATAATATTGATTGTAATAATTTTCAAAGCCATAATTCGTAAACAATTCTGCATAATAATTGGGATTAAAGGACATGCCATACATGGGTTCCCTGTCAAAGCCTTCGTTCATTAATCCCCACCATTTATCACGATCACCAAAGTTAATTGGGCCATCCATGGCTTCCATGCCATTTTCGCTTAACCATTCTTTGGCAGTATCAAACAATAAATTAGCGATAGCTTGGTTATGGATAGCATCAAAAAAACCAACACAGCCAACTGGATATTCAGTGCCCTTGTTAACGTATTTGGGATAAAAAAAAGCAGCAATGCGACCAATAGGCTCCCCATTTTCATTTTGAGCAATCCAGCGGTTGGCTGCACCTCCTTCCTTGTATAATTTATTTTTATTGGGATCGAAAACAGCTTCCACTTCATTGTCTAGTGGACGAATATAATTGGGGTTGTCTTTATTGGCAATAGCATTAAAGTCTAAGAAGGAGCGAATCAGGCTTGGTGTATTGACTTGTACAATTTGCATATGAGCAAGTTAGAATTTTTTTAATACACTTAATGCAAACAGTCCAGCCGTTTCGGTTCTTAATCGGGTAGGCCCTAAATGAATTGGGCTATAATGTAAGCCAATTGCTTTTTCAATTTCTGCATTTGAAAAATCGCCTTCTGGCCCAATGATTAATAAACAGTCATCGTTCACGGCAATACTTTTAATACTTTCTTTTTCGCCTTCGGCACAATGCGCAATTAATTTTTGCTTGGCGCTGTATTCGTTCACAAATTTATCAAATGCAATGGGTTCTGTTAAAATAGGCAACCATACTTGTTGGCTTTGAATCATAGCAGATTGCAAAATGTTTTGCATTCTTTCTGTTTTAAAACGTTCGTGTATGGTATGATCACAAATTAAGGGTACAATGGTATGCACACCCATTTCTGTGGCTTTTTCAAAAAGCCATTCCAACCTGGTTGCATTTTTTAAAAGCGAAATGCCCAATGTGATTTTTTGTGTTGCTGGTTCAATTGTTTTTATGGAATGTATTTGAACGGTGGTATTTCTTTTATCTGCAATGCTTATGGTTGCTTCAAACAATTGTCCAATACCATTGGTTAAATCAATACGATCGCCTGCCTTCATTCTTAACACTTGCACGCAATGCTTGCTACTTTCCTCACTAAGCGAAAAGCTGGAAGAGTTGTTTGTTAAAAGGGCTTCGTAAAAATAAGGAACAGCCATGTGCTAGTAATTAATCAAAATATTGCGATAAATTAAAATGGACTGTCTTCGTTAATACCTTCATCAAACTCGCCACCATTCATGCGACTTCCTTGTATAAAGAAGCGACCGCCGTCACCAGGACCATTATCATTAAAGCTTGAAATAGATTTAAGATTACTTGGAACACCTGGAAGGCTACCTGAATCACCATCCCATTCTTCGAATCTTTGAATATCTAAACGTGCTCTTAATTTTATTAAGTCCAGAGAGCCGTTTCTGTGCTTGGCAATTCTAATATGCGTTTCGCCCTGCGTGCTTTCGCCCATTTCATTGCTCATTACTTCATAGTATTCTGGACGATAAATAAACATAACCATGTCCGCATCCTGCTCAATCGCACCCGATTCACGTAAGTCACTTAACTGTGGCATCTTACTTTCTTTTCTCGTTTCCACTGCACGACTTAATTGTGATAAGGCAATGATAGGTATTTGTAATTCTTTTGCCAACGCTTTTAAACTTCGAGAGATATTGCTAATCTCTTGTTCACGATTTGAATTCCTATCTCCAGACCCACTCATTAATTGCAAATAGTCAATAATAATCATTTTAACCTGATGCTTATTTACCAGTCTTCTTGCCTTGGCCCTGAATTCAAAAATATTCAATGCAGCTGTATCATCAATATAAATAGGGGCGGTCTCTAATTTTTTAATACCCTTGCTGTGTAATTGTTGGTATTCATAATCCTCTAATTTACCGCGGGATATTTTCTCCATTTTAATTTCACTCTCGGCACTCAAAATTCTTTGTACCAACTGGGAGGCACTCATCTCCAAACTAAAAAATCCAACGGCCTGTGGTTTGGTTGGGTGCAATGCAGCATTACGGGCAAGATTCAATGCAAATGCGGTTTTACCCACCGAAGGTCTTGCTGCCAAAATAATTAAATCCGTTGGTTGCCATCCGTAAGTAATTCTATCTAAAGAATTAAAGCCACTTGGCACACCCGAAATTTCGTCTTTCTTGGTTCTTAATTCATCAATTCTATTTACCGCATCGGCCAATGCGTTTTGAATATCCACGAAATTCTTTTTCAAGTAATTGTTCGTGATATTAAACATCTTGGTTTCACTATCGTCTAACAAATCAAAAACATCGGTGCTGTCTTCATATGCATTCGCAATCACTTCACCACTAATTCTAATCAATTCTCTTTGAATAAACTTTTGCAAAACTATTCTGGCATGCGCATCAATATTGGCAGTAGATACCACCACATTGGTTAATTTTGAAATATAATAAGCGCCACCTACTAAGTCCAACTGCTCGCGCTTTTTTAAAGCTTCCACCACAGTTAACATATCAATAGGTTGATTCTCCATTTGTAAACCCTGCATGGCTTGGAAAATCATTTGATGTGCGTCGCTATAGAAACATTCTGGTTTTAAAATTTCAGTAACCGTATCAAATGCGCTTTTCTCCAATAATATTCCCCCAAGCACTGCTTCTTCCAGTTCTTTTGCCTGAGGTGGAATTTTGCCATACATCATTGAACTAATGTCCACATTCGTACTTTTCTTTCTAGTCTTACTGTTCGTATTAATATTAGGAATGGGCATAAAAATCTTAGTTTTCTTACTACGAAAATGAGTGCTAAAATGGAGATGAAGAAATTTATTTTCAATTTTGAATATCCACAATTGAAACAAGCTAGAATGCACATGTTTTTAGGGTTATGCACCTGTTTTACACCTCAAAAATGAGGTTATTCACGCTAGGCTAGATAAGGCCCAAAAAATTGCTTATTTTTGAAGCCATACATTAAAGTGCATATATGACCATTAGTTACAATTGGCTGAGTGAATATTTACCAAAAACCATTAGCCCGGAACAATTATCTACCATTTTAACTTCAATTGGGTTGGAAGTAGAGTCCTTGGAGAAAATGGAGAATTTTAAAGGGGGGTTGGCTGGATTGGTAGTAGGGGAAGTAGTGGAATTAAGCCAGCATCCTAATGCGGACAAATTAAAATTGGCCAAAGTAAACACTGGGGGTGAGCGTGCTTTGCATATTGTTTGCGGTGCTAGTAATATTGCAATGGGTCAAAAGGTGGTTGTAGCTGTCATTGGGACCACTATTTATCCAAAAGGTGCTGATGCTGGAATAACCATGAAATTGGCTAAGATTAGAGGAGAAGAAAGCGAGGGAATGATTTGTGCCGAAGATGAAATTGGTGTAAGTGATGATCATGGGGGAATTATTGTTTTGGATGCAAGTGTTAAGGTTGGCACTCCAGTAAGTGAATTGTACGCCTATTATCAGGATTGGATTTATGAAATTGGGCTTACGCCTAATCGGATGGATGCGATGAGTCATTATGGTGTTGCCAAGGATGTATGTGCTTATTTATCTTATCACGAAGCGCCCATATTGGCTGTAAGTCCCTTTAAGTTGGTAGCTGCGAAAGATGCTGCTGTAAAGCCGTTTAAAGTAATTATTGAAGCCGAAAATGCATGTGCGCGTTATAGTGGATTGGTAATTGAAGGAGTGCAAGTAAAGGAATCGCCTAGTTGGTTAAAAAACCGTTTACAAGCGATTGGTGTTCGTAGCATTAATAATATAGTTGACATCACGAATTATATTTTACACGAAACTGGCCAGCCTTTGCATGCATTTGATGCCGATCAAATTAAGGATGCAACGGTAGTGGTAAAAAAATATCCTGCTGGAAGTTTATTTGTAACCTTGGATGGCACCGAAAGAAAATTAACTGCCAACGATTTAATGATTTCAGATACTGAAAAACCTTTGTGCATAGCGGGTGTATTTGGAGGTTTAAAAAGTGGTGTTTCCGCCAGCACTTCAAAAATATTTTTAGAAAGTGCCTGGTTTGAAAACATACATGTGCGTAAAACATCTTTACACCATGGACTTAGAACCGACGCTGCTACGCGCTTTGAGAAGGGCGTAGATATTGCAGGCACAGTGAATGTTTTAGAACGCGCTGCACAAATGATACAGGAATTGGCTGGCGGTAAATGCAGTGAAGTGGTAGATATGTATCCAAATCCAGCTACCAAAACAAAAGTGGTATTAACCTACGCTTATTTGAAAAAATTAAGTGGCAAAATTTATCCAACGGAAAAAGTAAAAACCATTTTAACAAGCTTAGGTTTTGAAGTGTTAAATGAAAATGCAGAAAGTATTGAAGTGGCAGTTCCTTATCATAAACCCGACATTAGCTTGCCAGCCGATTTGGTGGAAGAAGTATTGCGTATTGATGGCTTGGACAACATTGAAATTCCAAGCGCTATTACCATGAGCCCTTCCATTGATCCATTGGAGCAAAAAGAAAAATTCAAAGAAAAAATTGCCAACTATTTAGTGGGTAGAGGTTTCACTGAAATACTTACCAACTCCATCACCAATAGCGCGTACTTTAGCGAGGAGACTTTGGCGACATCTGTAAAAATGTTAAATAATCTTACTGCAGAATTGGATGTGATGCGTCCTAGTATGTTAGAGACTGGACTAGAAACCATTGCATATAATTTAAATAGACAAAACAATACCATTTCTTTTTTTGAAATAGGCAAAGTATATGGTAAATCTAATGCTGGAAAATATTATGAATCCGAGCAGTTGGCAATATATGTTTCAGGAAAACAAAAAGCAGATGGCTGGAGAACCAAAGGAATGGATCAGGATTATTTCGTAGCCAAGGGGTTAGCCATTTCGGTGTTAGAGTTATTAGCAATTAAAGGAGTGCAAGAAAAAAATGTAATAAGTGGAATCACCGAATTGGTATGGAATAAAAAGACTATTGGTCAAATTGAAATGTTGGGTACAAAGAAGCTACAAGCCTTTGGAATCAAGCAACCTGTGTTCTTTATCCACTTTGATTTGGCGAGTATATTAAATGCATATGAAAGCAAAAAAGTAGTGTACAAAGAGGTCTCAAAATATCCATCGGTAGAAAGAGATTTAGCGCTGGTGATTGAAAAATCGACAGCTTATGAAACCATCGTTTCGAGCATTAATGAGGCTAAGTTGGATGCTTTAACATCCACCCGCGTTTTTGATATTTTTGAAAGTGATAAATTGGGGGAAGGTAAAAAATCGGTTGCCATTAATTTTGTTTTCAACGCAGCTGATAAAACTTTAACAGATGTTGAAATTGATGCAATGATGAAAAAACTAATACAGTTGTTTGAAAAAAATATGCAAGCTGAAATTAGAAAATAACTATATTCAATAATCTATTCAAATAAGCAACGACAATGGTTGATTTAAATAATTCCATCTCAAACCTGCATGAAAAGCTCTCCGCTTTATTAAAAAAGTATGCGCAGTTGGAAAAAGAAAATCACCAATTAAAAACAGCTATAGAGCAGCAAAGTGCCACACAACAGCAATTGGAAGGTAAGCTTAAGGAAACGCAAGCCCAATTAACGGCTGCTATGATGCAACAAGGGGCTGCAATGGACCCGGTTCAAAAAGCAAAATTGGTCAAACAAATTGATCAGTATATTAAAGAAATTGACCAAAGCATAAGTAATTTAAATGCCTAATCCGCTAATTAAAAAGCAATGAGCACAGCGCAAAACAATCCCAACGATATGATCCCGGTAAATATTACCATTGCCGATCGCACTTATAGGGTGAGAATTGCCCCTAAGGATGAGGAAGCTGTGCGTAAAACTGCGGCATTGATCAACCAAAAAATGGTAGAATTCAAGAATTTATACGCTGGCAAGGATAGTCAAGATTATATTTCCATGGTGCTTTTATGGTTTACCACCGAGCAGCAGTCCAATGGGCAAAACTTATATGAGCTAGAAAACCTTCAAAATCAGATTGAAAGTCTAACAGCGAGCATTGAAAAAGTGGTTTCCGGGACATAATTAGCAGAAGCTCACCCATTTTCCTCAAAACATTCCTTAAATTCTTTATCTTCGTAGCTGAACCTTTGACGAATTATATTTAATCGTAATAGATTGTCTTGCAGTGTAGTATATAAACTAAGCCGCAAAGATGATTGTCAACGATCTATCATAATATTTTCAAACAGAAAAGGGGCAGTATGATTTTTTTTAAACAACAAGAATTTAACAATGGAACCATCAATATTATTGATCATAGTAGGAGCGTCTTCGCTTATAGGCGGACTCCTAGTAGGCAAATTGGTATTTGCCCGTAATACAAAAAAACAAGTAGAAGATGCAGAAGCACAAGCAGCTAGCATTTTAAAAGAAGCAGAATTAAGAGCCGAAACAGTAAAGAAAGAAAAGCAGTTAGAGGCTAAAGAACGCTTTGTACAATTAAAGGCCGATCACGATAGGGAGCTTTTAGAAAAGAACAAGAAAATTGGCGAAGCAGAAAATAGAATTAAGCAAAACGAGCTTAACATTAATCAGAAAGTGGCTGCTTTGGATAAGCAAATCAAAGACAACGATGTAATCAAAGAAAAATTAAATCGGGAAATTGATTTAGTAAATGTAAAGCGTACCGAATTAGAAAAGCACCAAGAAGAACATATTCGTCGCTTAGAAAAAATTGCGAATTTAAGTGCCGAAGATGCAAAGCAACAATTAATAGAAAGCCTTAAGAACGAGGCACAGACACAG
>CANHIR010000005.1 GCA_947461015.1 Bacteroidota bacterium
GCCTCTAAATAAGATAATTTACTTATAGCAGTTAAATAATCCTGCTGTAATTGAATATAAGACGGATCTTCTAGCGTCGCTAATACAGCTCCTTTTTTAACATATAAACCAGGGATCAAATTGGTCTTTTTAATATACCCACCCAATGGTATGCTAATAGAAACCATATTACTAGGTGGCACATCCATATGACCGTTTACTTTAACAATTTTATGTACTGTAGTGTCAATGACAGTACCAATTTGCAAATTGGCATTATTCAGTTGTGCTGTGGTTAAATTAACCGTCTCCCCTTGCAAACTATCCTGGGCTGGCTTTCCATTTTTTGCATCAGTTGATGTTTTATTTCCAGTACATGATAATAAGATGCAACTCATAAAAAACAAACCCGTTATAAGATATTTCATAATAATAAGATTAATTATTTAATGTAATTTTTTCAACTTCAAAAGCGGCCTCATTCAATTGTTGAACATAAACTAAATATTCGCTTTTACTTTGTATGGCCTGATTTACAATCATCACCCATTCCAAATACCCAATTTCACCTGCCTTAATTTTTTTTGTGGCAGCCTCAATAAGTATTTTTGAATTTGGCAAAATTTTGTTCTGATAGGAAGTGACAATTTGCTTATTTTGCAAATACAAGGCAATAGCGTCTTTTAAATTTGACTGCAGCTGTTGAGTGATTGCGGTTTTTTCTAATCTGTTTTGCGTTATTGCTACATTACCTGCATTCACCCTAGCTTTTTGAGCAGAGGTAAATAAGGGTAACCCCAGTCCAACATTAAAAGAAGAAAAACGATGATCTGTGCCAAAATACCTTTCCGTATTCTGCGAGGTGGTTTGCCATCCCATAATTGTTGCCGAATTGAACCCTACATTAATCGTTGGATAAAGTTTGCTTTTCTCTAATTTCAATTGTTGTTCCGATTTTACAATATTTGCCTCTTGTAATTTCAGGAATGGTGTTTGGTCTAAACCCTGCCAATCGGGTAGTTTATCTATTGTAAATGTAATTTCATTTACAATAGGTTCATAGGGCTTGGCACAATTAATAAGTACATTAAACTGGCTTAAAGCGATATTGTAGTTGGTATTTATTAATTGTAATTGATTTGCAATTTGTGACAATTGATTTTCTGCGGTTATTTTTTCAAGCAAATCCGAATTACCTGCGTTAAATTTTTGTTTAGCGCTTTCTACAAATGCTAAATAAATACTATCCGCCTCCATTAATAAAGTTCTTTTTTGCAACAATACTATTAAATGATAATACTGTTTTTTTGTTAGATACTTCAACTCAATTTCTTTTTGAACTTTATTTAATGTACTAATTTCAATATTGCTTGTATTTATTTCGCCTTGGTATTTGTAAACGGAGGGGAATTGGATAGTTTGAGAAATAGAAATTAAGTTGTCATTGTTAAATCCATTTATCTTACCGTAACCAAATCCTAGTGCCGTTTTTTCAATGTCAATGTTGGACTTTTTTAATGCTTTGTAATACTCCACTTGTGATGCATTTACTTTGCCAAAAGCATTGTTTTTAATTGCACTATCCAAAGCCGCAGGTAAGCTTATTTTTTCTTGGGCTTGCGCATTGGATTGAAGTAACAAGAATAAACCAATGAAAATGAAGGTAGTCTTCGTTTTTCTAAGGTAGCCTCTTCCTTTCTCAAATAAAATATACATCACTGGCAAAACAAATAAAGTTAACAAAGTTGAAATAATTAAACCCCCAATCACTACGGTTGCTAATGGTTTTTGAACTTCTCCACCCGCTCCTTTGCTAATTGCCATTGGAATGAATCCTAGCGCTGGTACAAACGCAGTCATTAGTACTGCTCTTAATTTAGACTTTGTTGCATGTATTACAATTCGTTTTACATCATGCCAACCTTCTGACTTTAACCTATTGAATTCCGAAACCAACAATATCCCATTTAATACCGCCACTCCAAATAATGCAATAAATCCAACACCCGCCGATATACTAAATGGCATATCTCTTGCCCATAATGCAAAAATACCCCCCATTGCTGACAAGGGAATAGCCGTGTAAATTAATAAACCTTGTTTGGCTGAGCCAAAGGCAAAATATAATAACAAGAATATTAGCAAAAGTGCAATTGGCACAACGATACTAAGTCTTTCTTTAGCAGCCGTCATATTCTCAAATGAACCCCCGTAAACTATTGAATAGCCCTTAGGTAAATTTAGTTTTTCTTTAATTTTAGCCTGTAATTCTTTTACAATACTTTGTACATCCTTCCCATTAACATTAAACCCAACCATAATTCTACGTTTAGTATTTTCTCTTTGAATTTGATTGACTCCCTCAATTTGCTCAATACTTGCAACTGCAGACAATGGAATAGGTACTCCTTTTGCAGAATGAATTGAAAGTTGCTGAATATCTGCCATATTTTTTCTAGCATCTCCGGCTAATCTAACAACCATATCAAAACGTTTTTCTTCTTCATACACCTGCCCTGCAACTTGACCAGCAAAAGCTGCATTAACTACTTTATTTATATCAGCAACATTTAACCCATACTTTGCCATGCCGTCTCTGTTATATTTTATAACCACCTGTGGCATTCCCGTTACTTTTTCTTCATAAATATTTACCGCACCGTCAACCGTTTTAATGATGTCATTGAGTTGACCTGCATACTTAGTTAAAGTGTCTAAATTCTCCCCAAATAACTTACAAACAACATCCTGCCTTGCTCCTGTCATTAATTCATTAAACCTCATTTGTACAGGAAATTGAAACCCTACAGTAATACCAGGCACTTGTTCCAATACCTTAGTCATTTTCATACTTAATTCATTAAATGAAGTTGCTGACACCCAATCTTTTTTGTCTTTTAATATCACCATCATGTCTCCTGCCTCAAAAGGCATTGGGTCCGTTGGAATTTCGGCACTTCCTATCTTGGTAACAATTTTTTCAACTTCAGGAAAATTTTGCATTAACAACTTAGACGCTTTTTGCGTGGCATCAATTGTGTTATTTAAATTACTGCCAGTTAATACCCTTGTCTCAACTGCAAAATCTCCTTCCTCTAATTGTGGTATAAATTCTCCTCCCATATTTAATAGGATAACTATTGAAATAGCAAACAATGATACAGTTGATAAAATAACTGTTTTAGGAAATTTTAAAACTATGTTTAGTAAAGGTTGGTATCTTCTTTCCAAGAATTGCATTAATCTGTCTGCTATACTTGCCTTATGATTCAATTTTTTTTTCAAACATAAAGCCGCCATCATTGGAACATAGGTAATGGACAATATGAAAGCACCAAGTATCGCAAATGCAATTGTATAGGCCATAGGCTTAAACATTTTGCCTTCAATACCTTGCAATGACAAAATTGGCAAATACACAATTAAAATAATTATTTGACTAAAGACGGCTGACTTAATCATGGAACCAGTGGATTTGCCAACTTCATTGTCCATATCCTCCTGCCCAATACTTGTCATCTTCCTAAAATGCTTTGCATGTGCAAAGCGATGCAGTATTGCTTCTATTACAATTACAGAACCATCCACAATTAATCCAAAATCTATTGCCCCTAAAGACATTAAATTACCCCCTACCCCAAACATATTCATCAAGATAATTGCAAACAACATTGAAAGTGGGATGACCGATGAAACAATTAAACCTGCTCTTATGTTCCCAAGGAAAAATACCAAAACAAAAATTACAATTAATGCCCCTTCAAGTAAATTTGTTTCTACCGTTTTAATGGCATTGTTAACCATTTTCGTCCTATCCAAAAAAGGTTCAATTACGACCCCTTCAGGCAACATTTTTTGAATTTCTGCTATTTTTTCTTTTACTCTTTTTACGACTGCCGATGAATTCTCTCCTTTTAACATCATAACTACTGCACCCGCCACTTCTCCTTTATCATTAAAGGTCATGGCGCCATATCTTATGGCCGAACCAAATTGCACCTTTGCTACATCTCTAATTAATAAAGGGGACCCATTGTCTAATACCTTAACAACAATTTTATTAATATCTTCTAAACTTGTAGTTAAGCCTTCACTTCTGATATATAACACCGTGGGACCTTTCTCAATATAAGCGCCCCCAGTATTTTGATTGTTTTTTTCTAAAGCTGAAAATATATCTGTGATGGTTAACCCATATGCTTTTAACTGATCCTGCCTAATTGCTATTTCATATTGTTTAAGCTTACCTCCAAAACTTGCTACCTCTGCCACACCTGGAGTTCCAATTAATTGCCTTCTTACAATCCAATCTTGAATGGTTCTTAATTGCATTGCATCGTACTTGTCTTCGTAGCCTTTCATTGGCCTTACTACATACTGATAAATTTCACCTAAACCAGTGGAAACAGGCGCTAGCTCGGGAGATCCAGTACCAGGTGGTATGTCTTGTTGAACTTTTTGAAGTTTTTCACTTATTTGTTGTCTGGCCCAATAAATATCTATGCCATCATTAAAGACAATGGTAATGAGTGACAAACCAAAACGAGAGAAACTTCTTATTTGCTTTGTGCCTGGTATACTACTACAGGCTTGCTCGATAGGAAAAGTAACCAACCGTTCAATATCATTTGCCCCTAAAGAAGGAGAAACGGTAATTACCTGAACCTGATTGTCTGTAATATCTGGAACTGCATCAATAGGCAACCTAGTTACTTCGAATACACCCCATCCCACTAGCGCAATTACAAACATCCCTATGATTAACTTATTCTTAATAGAATAAGCAATAATTTTATTTAACATAAATTATATTTCAATAATGAAAAAAATACAACCTACTTATAACAGGTTGAAATGTTGTGTAATGACTAAACTCGGGGAGGTTGAAAGATATTACCCAGATTTATTGAGGCATGTTTATTGTCATCAAAGGATGAATATTCATTTGTATTTTCAAAAAAAACAGTATTTATTAAAGTTACTCTAGCAACAAATAGTGTTTCATAATTGGTTAACGAAATGTCTCTATTTGAAGTTTTAAAAGGCAATTGCATATCCTGCTGATAATCACTATCAAAAGGTTGAGGCTGGAAATAATGCACATTGATAAACTTGGTGACACTAACCCCTTTTTCCATTTTTTGATGGGTTTTGTAATGCTGCACTAATAAAGGAAGTTTAAGCAACTGATACGCTTCCGTAGCTCCTAAAAAGTATACAGCAAATAGAAATATGGAAATGAAACGTTTCACCCTATAAAGTTACAATAATATTGGTTTAATTTAAGCTAGACTTCGCCTATCCTCCATAAAAAAACCCTCCATAAAGAGGGCTTTTTTATGACTAAGCTCATTAATTCTTTTTCTTTCGATCATATTGACAACACTCGTCCAGTTTTTTGTACGCTTCTGCAGATGCTACTTTATGTTCCGTATCATACCCTGCTCCAGCAATGGCGGTTTCTATCTTGTCGGTATTGGTTTTTCCTGCGTCAAAAGTTACAGACAACAATTTTGAAACCTTGTCCCAGGTTGCATTCGTAGCTCCTGCATCTTTAGCCGCTTTTTCAATATGTTTTTTACACATGCCGCAATTTCCTGAAACTTTGATGCTAACGGGATTTTGAGCAAATGAAAAACTGCTAATCATTAATAGCATGGCAATGATCATAAAATTCTTTTTCATTATTCTATTTTTTTATTTTAATTCATTAAACCGATATCTTAAAATTACACTTTTCAGGTTAAAAAAAGGAAATTAAATGACTATTGAATATGAACTAGTTAATGAAATTCCACCAGATACCAACCCTAAACCACATGCCCGGTGTAGGATAATTTTGAGCTGTAAAGTTATACGCATTTCCAAAATTTTTGCTGGAAGAAAGCAGGGTGTTCAAATTCTCCAAACGAATATATCCTTTAAATCGCTTAATCATAAAATGCAAAAAAGCATTTGCAATAGGCCTATTCTGAGTAGTATATACATCCTGATTAAAAAACTGTCCAGTAAATGGCATATAACCGTCCGCCTTGTAATTGGTATGATAAATTAATTCTAACCCTGTGGAAAGTTCTAAGTTTTTATAAAAATTTCCTTCAAATGCCAATCTTTGCCTTGTTAATAAAAATGGGACATGAACAGGTGCTTTTGGATCCAAAATTTGAAGTGTTACCTGGTCATACCAATTCCAGTGTTTGCTTATTTTAATTTTATGCTCAATTTGACCTCTTACATAAACCAGTAAATTTCCATATACAGCTGGTTGAAAGCCGGTTGAGAAATAGTTAAAATTTTGTATCATTTGATAACTAGCAGAAGCCTCCCATCCTAATTTTTTATTGGCCAATACCCCATTTAAAATGGTCGCATTTTCTTTATTAATTGTGTTTAATCCCTTTATTAAAAATTGAGTATACCCCAGCATATTTTGAGAAGGCGTTCGATTTATGTTTTGAAATGAAAACTGCAAATAAGTGCCTTTTTTTGAAAGTATTCTTGACAAAGAAGCCTGCGCATCAAAATCACCAGAATGAAAACCATTTAGGTATAATTTTCCAGCAGCATTTAAATCCCATAGCTGACTTCTGGTTTTATTTTTATATACAGCAAACCCATAAATATCATAATTATTCCAACCTGTTTTCCCAGGATAGGTAGCAGTAAGCTGGGTATATCCTGCCCCTATTTGCAAATATTGATTGCTATTCATTTTTTCTGGGAAACTAACCATACTAAATTCATTGGTAAGTACATTCCAGTTGTCTGTGAATTTTATTTTATCAATATTATTTGCAACTAACCCAAAGTATTGAAGATAATTAGCTACTGATGGATTGGCATCCCCAAATGTGTATTGATTAGATAGCATTTTAAGCTCGTTTTGGAAACGCAACCTAGGATAAAATAAATGGGTAACAATGGTATCCTTGACGATGGAATCCTTTTGTCCAATGTCATAAGTATTTTTCCAAACAATCGTATTTTGGTTGTAGGTTGACCCCGTTGAAATATTAGTATTGAAAGGATTTCTAAAGGAAGCTCCGCTTAAGCCAAGTCTGGTTTCTAACTCATAAGGATCATTTAAAGATAAACTATCTAATAAGTTGGCATTGACCAATCCGCCATTTTCAGAAGAAGCCGACTTATTAAATAACATGACCAAAAAGGACTCATATCTTTTTCGCTTAGATTGGTAATGTGCAGTGATGCGCATATTGTTTAAATTTGAATGCTGATTTTTCACATTGCCTGGTGCATTGCTAAATCGATATTCAAAAGAAAAATTAAGTTGCTGTTTTTTATTTTGCGTATGCTTCACTTCAATCAATTGCTCTCCTTTACTACCTAATAAATAGCCAAATTCCGTATAAGGCCTTGTTGTTTGGTAAAATGGCGTTCCCTCTAAAGTATATAGATACTCGTCAAATGCATGATACCCTGCGTCCCAACCTGCATTTTTATTTGCATTAAACAAATAAGATTTACTAGCAGTTCCTAAATTGCCCAAGTTATAGGAGGTATATTTAAGCGGATAATGAACAAAAAAATCGTTAATGCTTGTATCTAATTTTAAGATTTCATTCTTATTGTAATACTTAAAATACAACGTGATAGAATCGGCGTTTTTATCTCTTTTTTGTAAAGAATCGGGTGTTTGATTGTTAGCAACCCTTTGCATATTTCCCATATTAGACCCAAAACCTTGTGCATGCAGTTTTACTTGTAAGAGTGTTAACAAGAAAATGAAGAAAAATAAAAATTTAAAACGAAACATGCATTAATTAATTATGCGATTTCCTTTAACAACTCACTAAATATTAAAGTAAGCTTAGGTTCTGCAGCATTTGCAGCTTCAAGTACCTCCTCGTGTGTAATCACGTTATTGTCCTCGCGAATACCCAAATCGGTCACCACACTTATCGCAAATACTTTCATGCCACAATGCACTGCCGCAATGTTTTCCTGCACAGTACTCATCCCAACCACATCACCACCCACTGCTTTAATTAACTTATACTCTGCCCTGGTTTCAAACGTAGGACCTGTTACACCTACGTATACACCCTCATGCAATGTAATGCCATTAAGAGCAGCAATGGCTTTTGCTTTTTGTATAAATAGATCTGCATAAGGTTCACTCATATCAGGGAAACGTGTTCCTAAATCTGATTCATTTTTGCCTATCAATGGATTAATGGTAAACAAACTAATATGATCTTTTAAAATCATTAAATCACCCACTGCATAATTGGCATTCACTCCACCTGCTGCATTAGATAATAATAAATTTTCAACTCCTAATAATTTTAAAACTCTAACAGGATAGGTAACTTGTTCAGGTGTATACCCTTCATAAAAATGGAAACGTCCTTCCATGACCCAAACTTTTTTACCATTTAATATGCCTAAAATTAAACGGCCTTTATGACCTTCTACCGTACTTACCGGAAAGTGAGGAATTGCCGTATATGGGATTTCGAAATCAACTTTAATTTTCGTGGCCAAATTACCTAAGCCGCTACCCAATATAATGGCAGTAGAAGCCGTCTCACTTACCTTTGATTTTATAAAATTTACAGTCTCGTTTAAATGTGTCATTAATTGCGTCATAAAGCCCTATTATTTGGACACAAATATAACAACCAAACTGCATTAATTGGGCAAAACTACCCTTTAGGTTTTTTTGAATGCACGATAGGATCGTTTTTTAACACGAAATATGCAATGATTGAACTGATTAGCATGAAAATTGCTCCAGCTAAAAATCCAGCACCGGGAAAATATATGTGCAAAGCATTATCCTTTCTTGAGAAAAAAGTAGTTAACCAAATCATTAATGGTGGTCCAAAAATTGCCGTTAAACTTTGTAAACCTGTTAAAGAACCTTGTAATTCTCCTTGCTCATTTTTTGCAACATGTATTGAAATGAGTGATTGCAACGCAGGCCCCGAAATGCCCCCTAAACAATAGGGAATTAAAAATACAAACATCATCCAACTTTGTGAAGCAAACGCAAATAATAGTAAACCAATTGCAGATAACAAAATACCAATGTATACGCTCTTTTCATTTCCAAGTCTTGGATTAACAATCCTAATTAAAAGTCCTTGCACTAATCCAACCAATAAACCAACAACCCCTAAGGAAATTCCAATGGTCCTTGTATCCCATCCAAATTTGCTCATATTTGCCAAACTCCAGTTGCTTTGAACAGAATGAGCTGCTATATAAATAAAAAACATGGCTACAATTAATCCAAAAACTGCTGGATATTTATTTAGATTTTTTAAAGCCCCCACAGGGTTTGCTTTTTTAATATTAAATTTTCTTCTATGTTCAAGGCTTAATGATTCAGGCAAAATAAAGTAACCATACAATGCATTGACAAGCGCTAAAAATGCGGCCATATAAAATGGAACACGCAACCCGATATGACCTAATAAACCACCAATCAATGGTCCAATAATAAAGCCAATTCCAAAAGCAGCACCTATCATCCCAAAATTTTTAGCCCTATTGCTTTCGTCACTTATGTCCGCCATGTAAGCTGCAGCAGTTGGGATACTTGCGCCAGTTATCCCAGCAAACATGCGCCCTATGAACAACCAACCAACACTAGGAGCAAGTGCTAAAAAAATATAGTCTATTCCAAATCCCAATAAAGACAACAATAAAATAGGACGTCGTCCATATTGATCACTTAAACTCCCAAAAATGGGGGCAAATATAAATTGCATCACCGCATAAATAGAAGTTAAGTATAATAAAGGCTGTTCAATGCCTTCGACATTTTTTCTATCGGTAATGCCATAAAAATCCTGAAGTAATTGAGGTACCACTGGGATAATAATCCCAAAACCTATCACATCTATTAAAATGGTGATAAATATAAATCCAACCGCAGCTTCCCTATTATTTTTTAACATAGTGGACCAAATATACGAAAAATTTTATGGCTCATTTCTGAACACAATTGTCCCATCAAATATGTCAATTAATACTTTCTTGGATTTATCTATTTCTCCGCTCAATATTTTTTTACTTAATTCATTTACCACCATTTTTTGAATTAATCTTTTTAAAGGCCTTGCACCAAACTGCATATCAAAACCTTGTTCCGATAAATAATCCACTAAATAATCGCTAAACTCAATTTGCATTCCGTTTTCGGAGACTAAATGCTTTAAGTTATTTAATTGAATTTTTACAATGGCTGCCATTTGTTTTTGTAACAATGGAGAGAACATAATAATCTCATCAACTCTATTTAAAAACTCGGGGCGAATGGTTTGTTTTAACAATGTCATCACCTCAGTTTTGGATTGTTCTACTTTTGACTCCAAATTTTTATCTGTAACCCCCTCAAAAGTTTCTTGAATAATGTGGCTTCCAATATTTGAAGTCATGATAATGATGGTGTTTTTGAAATTAACCGTCCTGCCCTTGTTGTCTGTTAAATGTCCATCATCCAACACTTGTAATAAAATGTTCCAAACATCGGGATGTGCTTTTTCAATCTCGTCCAACAACACAACACTATAGGGCTTTCTTCTCACCGATTCTGTTAATTGTCCCCCTTCATCATACCCAACATATCCCGGAGGCGCTCCTACCAATCTTGAAACCGAATGTTTTTCTTGATACTCACTCATATCTATTCGCGTCATCATGGAATCATCATCAAACAAGTATTCCGCCAAGGCTTTAGCAAGCTCGGTTTTACCCACACCCGTAGTGCCTAAAAATATAAAAGAACCAATGGGTTTTTTAGGGTCCTGTAGTCCTGCCCTGCTTCTTCTAATAGCATCCGAGACTGCGCTAATGGCTTCTTCTTGACCAATAACACGTCTATGTAATTCGTCTTCTAAATTTAAAAGCTTTTCTCTTTCAGATTGCATCATTTTGCTCACAGGTATGCCTGTTGCTTTTGCCACATTTTCTGCAATGTCTTCGGCGTCTACTTCTTCTTTCATTAAACGCTTTTCATTGGCACCTAACTCATTTAATTCTTTTGTGAAAATTTCTAAATTTTGTTCCTGCTCTTTTACTTTGCCATATCTTATTTCAGCAACTTTTCCATAATCGCCGTTTCGTTCGGCCACTTCGGCTGCTTGTTTTAATCTTTCAATTTCCGATTTTGCTTTTTGTACCTTATCGACAATTTCTTTCTCACTGGTCCACTTTGCTTTTAAAGTATCTTGCTGCACCGTTAAATTACTAATATCAATATTAAGTGCCTTCAATTGCTCCGGGTTATTTTCTCTTTTAATGGCTTCTCTTTCAATTTCTAATTGCCTAATTTGACGCATCAAAGTATCCAACTCCTCGGGCATAGAATTCATTTCCAAGCGCAGCTTTGCAGCACTTTCGTCAATCAAATCAATTGCCTTGTCGGGTAAGAAACGATCGGTAATATACCTGCTGGAAAGCTCCACTGCTGCAATGATGGCTTCATCTTTAATACGAACATGGTGATGCGTTTCATACCTTTCTTTTAACCCCCTTAAAATTGAAATAGCATCCTCTTTTGTGGGTTCATCAATCATTACTTTTTGAAAACGACGCTCTAATGCTTTGTCTTTTTCAAAAAACTTTTGATATTCAGCAAGGGTTGTTGCGCCAATGGCTCTTAACTCTCCTCTCGCCAATGCAGGTTTTAAAATGTTGGCAGCATCCATGGCACCTTCACCACCACCAGCACCAACAAGTGTATGTATTTCGTCAATAAATAAAATAACTTCACCGTCACTATCAGCTACTTCTTTCACCACTCCTTTTAAACGCTCTTCAAATTCTCCTTTGTATTTTGCCCCCGCAATTAATTGCCCCATATCTAATGCGTAAATTATTTTACTCTTTAAATTATCTGGCACATCACCATTTACAATACGCATCGCCAATCCTTCCGCTATTGCTGTTTTACCAACACCTGGTTCTCCTACTAAAATTGGATTATTTTTACTACGACGTGAAAGAATATGTAAGGTTCTTCTAATTTCTTCGTCACGTCCAATGACAGGATCCAACTTCCCTTTATTAGCTAACTCATTTAAATTTTTGGCATATTTAGATAAAGATTGAAACTGCGTTTCCTGTGTTGCCGAATTCACCGTTTCCCCTTTTCGCAATTCTTTAATAGCTGTTACCAATCCTTTTTCTGTAAGTCCTGCATCTTTTAAAATTTTTCCACTCGCATCATTCACTTGTAAAATTGCAATTAAAATATGCTCCACCGTAACAAACTCATCTCCAAAAGTTTTTAGCGCCCCATTGGCTTTCAATAATACTGCATTTAGATCCCTACTAACATTGGATGCAGGCTCCCCCGTTTGTTGTTTTGCAAATAGGGTAATGAGTTCTTCTGTTTTTTGCAAAATCAATATTGGATTTACGTTGTTCTTTTTTAATAAAAACTCAGTTGAACTATCCTTATCCAATAATATTGCTTTTAGTAAATGTCCAGTTTCAATGGAAGCATTTGCATTGTTATATGCAAGTTGTTGCGCTGCCTGAATTGCTTCCTGCGCTTTTATGGTATATTGATTTAAATTCATAGTTGTGTTTATTTACAGTAAGGTATGCGCAAAACAGGCGCCAATCTATGATATAAGTTATATTGTCACCTTATTTAGCTTAAAACTGAATTAAAGTCAGCCCTATCTCTATTTTTCTGCTATTTTTACAGCGTGAATGAATTTTCAAATACAGTATTTATTAAGGAATTAGCCGAACAAATGGGCTTCGATTACTGCGGTATTGCCAAGGCTAAGGAATTAACCGAGGATGCAAAACGTCTGGAATCTTGGATTGAAAAAGGATACCATGGGGACATGTCGTATATGGAAAATCATTTTGATTTAAGAATTGATCCAAGAAAATTAGTGCCTGGCGCAAAATCGGTAATTACTTTTTTAAAGAACTACTATCCTTCCAATGAATCACTAGCATTGGGTGAAAATCAAGAGGCGAAAATTGCAAAGTATGCATACGGAGAGGATTATCATGAAGTTATCCGTCAACAACTATTCGAATTTTTAGATACCATGCGATCCATGATTGGGCCAATTGAGGGTAGAGGTTTTGTAGATTCAGCCCCCGTTTTAGAAAGAAGTTGGGCTCAATTAGCAGGTGCAGGATGGATAGGGAAAAATGGAAATTTGATAAGACATAAAGCTGGCTCTTTCTTTTTCATAGCAACCCTTATTGTTGATTTGGACTTGGTTTATGATGAACCATCTCCTAAGGATTATTGTGGAAGTTGCACAAAATGTATTGATGCTTGTCCTACACAAGCCATTCTTCCAAATAAAACCATAGCCGCTAATCATTGCATTAGCTACTTTACCATTGAATTAAAAAAAGAAACCATTGCATCAGACAAGTCCTTTAACAATTGGGCGTTTGGTTGTGATATATGCCAGGATGTATGCCCTTGGAACAGTTTTAGTAAACCTCATCATGAAAATAAATTCAAACCTTTAAACGGTTTACTACAAATGAAAAAAGAAGATTGGTTGCAAATAGAAGAAACTACATTTAAAGCAAGGTTTAAAAAATCACCCATTTTGAGGTCCAAATTAAAAGGCATTCAAAGAAACATTCAGTTCCTCCAAAACAAAGAGCAATAAATTACTTTGCACAATAATGTAAAGTGCAACATTTAGCCTTTAAAAGATTAATTAGTTCCTTGTGATAATAAGTCACGCAAGTTTGCCAATTCCGTTTCCATTTTACTACCCAATACTTTTTCGTTTAATAACGTTTGGAACTTTTCCCAAGGATACCATCTAACATGCTGTTCAAAGGACCAATGAATTACGTAAGTTCCGGTTTGAAGCGGTATCCATTCAATTTTAACAAGGTAAGGCCTTTGACCTGTTGCTACCCAATTAAAAGTGGCCGAGCTATCATTATTGGATACCAATTGAATGGTTTGTGAACCAATCAATACTTTTCCATCCTTCCAAACTGGTTTATTTTCTTTCCAATCACTCATCCAATTCTTCCATTCATTTAAATCGGTTACGTATTTGGCTATTTGTTTTGGACTTGCATTTACTTCAATAGCCCTTGAAACAATGACGGTAGATGGAAATAAGGCCGAAACAGCAGTAATTAAGATTCCTAATACCGCCAAACTAATAACAACAAGTTTAATCAATTTCATTTATTCCCATTTAAAAATTTTAAACGCAGCTGCGTAAACAATTACAATCCATATTAGTAAAACCGAAATGTCCCCCCAAGAATCTAACAAACTATTGCCTTCAAAAGAAATATCACGCATGGCATTATTAAAATGTGTTAGTGGTAGTATTTTACAAAAAGGTTGCATCCATGCAGGGAAATTATCGATAGAAAAAAAAGTGCCTGCCAACAAAAACTGTGGAAGGGTAAATAAATTCGCCAGCGGCGGTATGGTACTTTCGCTTTTTGCAACACCACTTACTATAAATCCAAAGCCCATAAACAAGACAAGTGCAATAAAGCTTAACGCCATAATGCTTAAAAAAGTGGTAAGCCCGTGAACAAGTGTAAACTTAAATGCGAAATGGCCAATGCCTATTATAATGATGGCAGTGATTAATTGAAAAGTAACCCTACTCAATGCCTCACCTAAAATAATGTATAGCCTTCTTATTGGTGTAGCGTAAAAACGCTTTAATACCAATTGTTGCCTTAAGTTAAAAAACAAAAATGCAACCCCAAATACACCTGCACTTAATAAAGAAAAACCCAATTGGCCTGGCAAGATAAAGTCAATGGTTCTGTAGGTTCTACCAGGAACTTGTTGCACCGTATTGTTGATACTTGCAATGGTTGCAGGATTGGGATGTGTTTTTAAATTTATATTGCCAATAACCGAATTTAAAATTGATTTTACCAATTGTACATTTTGCGGATTGGCCGCTTCTGAACTAATTAAATGAATGGTATAATCTGCATTCCCTTGTTTGGATTTTTGAATATTAATTAAGGCTGTAATTCTTCCTTTGGAAAGCTCACCATTTATTTTTTCAGCATTTCCTTGTACAAATTTTAATCCAGGAATTTGTTTAATGGCAGTATATATGGGATTGATCGTATCCGATTTTAAATCCATAGCTACGTTCACATTAATATTTCCACCACTGCTTAAAAAACCGAATACCAATATAAAAATTAAAGGGAAAGCGATACTAAATACAACTGCGGAAGGACTTCTAAAGGTAGATCGTAAGCTGGCTTTCGAAATAGAAAGCATGGCTTTAAATTGGCTATAAGAATGCATGTTATTAAGGATGTTTCGCAGCAAAGATAGGCAATCGAGTTTGAGGTTGCCCCATCATTTGCTTTATGGATTTAAATTGTTGTAATAAATCTAGCGATTCAAACCCTACAAATTCTTTCATGCCATCAAGCTGCACTTTGTCTTTCGTATCTGAAAATATATCTTCAAGCAATGATTTTTTCTCGGGATATTCTACAATAGTATATCCATTTAATTTAGCCATTTTAACAGCGGAAGCAATGGCATCGTTTAAGCCTCCTATTTTATCTACCAAGCCCACCTTCAACGCATCTGTACCTGTCCAAACCCTTCCTTGTGCTATTGAATCAATATAGGCAACGGACTTTTTTCTACCAATGGCAACCCTGGTTTTAAAAGTAAGATACGTACTGTCTACACCAGATTGTACCATTTTTTGTTCTGCTAAATTCAATGCTCTTGAAGTAGTTGGTACGCCTGCATATGTGGAAGTTTTTACCGCATCATATGTAATGCCCAATTTGTTTTTCATAAAGTTACCGAAATTGGGAATCACTGAAAAAACACCTATCGATCCCGTAATTGTATTTGCATTAGCAAAAATCGAATCTGCATTGCAAGCAATATAATATCCTCCAGATGCAGCATAGTTTCCCATGCTAACCACTACTGGTTTTGTCTTTTTTAATATTTCTATCTCCCTCCAAATAATGTCACTAGCCAAGGCACTTCCACCAGGTGAATTGATTCTTAAAACCACCCCACTAATAGATTGATCATTTCTGATTGTTTGTAAAAGTGTTCGGTATTCATCACTTGCAATTCCATTTTTATCTTTTTTACCCATGTTAATATCACCATCGGCATAAATTACTGCAATCTTCCCTGGGCCTTTCAAGCTAATATTTGTTGCAGCAGCATAATCACTCATATTTACAAATGAAACGTTTTCAGGTTTATCTGTTTTTGTTTTGTTTGCTATAGCCGCCTTCACCTCGTCATCATATAAAAGGCCATCTACTAAATGAAATTTTAATGCATCGTGGGGCGTTTGCACCATCCCCTTGTCAGACAATGATTTTAATGAGTCTTGGCTTAATTTTCTTTGTTGTGCAGTACCTGCTATGAAGCTATTATAAATGCCATTTAGCCATACACTGGTTTGAAGTTTGTTTTCTGGAGACATTTGCGAAAATCTAAATGGCTCCGTTGCACTCTTGAATTTGCCGGCATAAAAAACTTGGGGTTGAATTTCCAACTTATCAAGCAACCCTTTAAAATACATAGACTCATAAGAAAATCCATCCCATTCAATTCCGCCCTGTGGATTGGAATATATTTGATCTGCAACATTTGCAATCCAATACCCTTTTTGCGAAATGGTCTCGCCCGAAGCAACAATAAATTTCTTTGATGTCTTAAAATCCAATAGTGCATTTCTTAATTCTTCAGAAGCGGCAAAGCCATTTGGATTTTCTTGGCATTTTATGTAAATACCTGCAATTTTCTGATCGGCTTTTGCATAATGAATAAGTGCAATAACGTTTGACAAGCTTGGAATTTTTCCTTTTTTGTTGTTTAATAAATCTCCTAAAAAATCTTCGGTAGCTTGTTCAGGAAAACTTTCTGATATATCAATGACTAAAACTGAATTATTGGGAATGACAATGTCTGGCTTTTTAGTTAGCGCACTAATAATTACAAAAAGTAAAACAACTCCTAAAATTGTAAAGACAACCAAGGCCAAAAGATTGGCAAAAAAAGTTTTAAAAAATTGATTCATATAATGTATTAAAGTAGCGTGAGAATTTAAATAAATGCAAATCATCCCAACACTGTAAAATTATGAATAATTAAGCTACTTTTACATTCATTATATGAATATAGCATACCTTTTGATAGGCGGCAATTTGGGAGATAGATTTGCAAACTTAAACATTGCACAAAAACTTATACACCAAAAATTAGGAATCATTTCGCAAACCTCTTCTATTTATGAAACTGCCGCATGGGGCTATACCGCGCAACCCGACTTTTTAAATCAGGCAGTATGTATTGAAACTTCATATAATGCGTTTGAATTGTTGTTGCAAATACTCAAGTTAGAAAAAGAAATGGGCAGGACCCGTGATTTATCTATGGGACCGCGGATAATTGATATTGATATCATTTATTTCAATAATGAAATTATCAATGATACAACCCTTATTGTTCCACACCCCAAAATTACGGATCGTCGTTTTGTGCTTTTACCAATGGTAGAAATTGCACCAGACTATATTCATCCCATTTTGCTCAAAAGCAATACTATATTGTTGAAAGAATGTGGAGATTCTTTAGCTGTGTATAAAAAAGCTCCATAAAAAGCATTGGAGATAGTATATTTGAAGCTAGTAGCATCGTGAAATATATGAATCATCGTTTTATCGCCATTGAGGGGAACATTGGAGCAGGGAAAACAACGCTTTCGCATTTATTATCTCAACATTATAATGCAAAACTAGTACTTGAAGAATTTGCAGAAAATCCTTTCTTGACCAAATTTTACGAGAACCCAAAACAATACGCTTTTCCATTAGAGTTGTTTTTTTTGGCGGAGCGCTTTAAACAACAACAAGAATTGGTAAAAAACAAAGACTTATTTCAAGAAGTAATGGTTTCCGATTACATTTTTACCAAATGTTTATTGTTTGCTAAAGTAAATTTGCCCGAGGAGGAATTTAGATTGTATCAAAAAATGTTTGATGTTTTTTATCAGCAATTAACGCCACCAGATATTATCATTTACTTGCACGCCCCCGTAAATAGATTACAGAACAACATAAAAAAGAGAAATAGGAAATTTGAACAAGCCATCCCCGATGAATACTTGTTTAAAATTCAGGAGACCTATACAAGCTATATTAAACAGCATAATGTAAGAACCATCTTTGTGGACGCAAGCAATGCAGACTTCTTATACAATGAAGCGCATTTTAAAGTAATCACCGATGCCTTGGAAAAAGACTTAGAGGAAGGGCAACATTATTTTAACCTTCCATAATATTATAGCATTAATCCCAAGAAAATGGAAACGCAAACCACTTCAAAACAAGACCCCTTTGGCGCCATCAAAGTTGCTGAATTTAGGAACCTGATGATTGGTCGTTTCTTATTTATTATGGGGCTTAGGATGATGGGCACTTTAGTGGGTTGGTGGATATACGAATTAACAAAAGAACCTTTTGCCATTGGACTTATTGGACTCGCGGAAGTGATCCCTGCCGTATCCCTTGCTTTGTATGCAGGCCATGTTATTGATATCAGTGAAAAAAGAAAATTACTACTAAGAGGAGTGGTTCTTTATTGGATATGCGCCTTGGGTTTACTGGGGCTTTCTATATATAATGACAAAAGCGATCTTAGTGCCAATCAAAACACCCTTTATATTGCTATTGGTATTTATTTTATAATTTTTTGTACCGGCATTATTCGATCATTTACTGGACCCAGCTTTGGCACGATTGTAGGTTCCATCATGCCAAAAAATCTTTTACAAAACGCAACTACCTGGAGCCAAGGTATATGGCTAAGTGCCTCTATTTTAGGACATGCTATTGTTGGATTTATTATTGCAGGCTTTGGGCATACGGGTTCATTAATAGTGGTTGTGAGTTTAGTAAGTATTGGCTTTATGTTTATTTCAAAAATCAATCCCTTGCCGGCGCATGCCGATATTGTGGTAGACCAAAAGCCACTAGAGAGTGTAAAGGAAGGTTTAAGATTTGTTTTTAATACCAAAGAGGTATTGGGCGCCCTGACACTTGATTTATTCGCAGTATTATTTGGAGGGGCCGTTGCAATGATCCCTGTATTTGCAAAAGATATTTTAAAAGTAGGTCCTATTGGATTTGGCTGGTTAAATGCAGCAGCAGATATTGGTGCAATGGTGGTCATTTTCCTAATTGCCATTTTCCCAGTGAATGCAGGTCAAGGGAAAAAGCTATTAATTGCGGTTGGTGGCTTTGGCTTATGCATCATTGCCTTTGCAGCATCTAAAATTTTCTGGATTTCATTTGCAGCACTGCTTTTAAGTGGCATTTTAGATGGCTTTAGCATGATTGTGCGAGGCACCATTGTTCAATTAAAAACACCCGATCATATGCGAGGCAGGGTAATGAGCGTAAATTCCATGTTTATTAATAGTAGCAATGAATTGGGACAATTTGAAAGTGGTGTTGCCGCTAAATTAATGGGCGTAATCCCCTCTGTTATCTTTGGAGGTTCCATGACCTTATTAGTGGTATTTACTACTTGGTTTAAGTCACCAAGTTTAAGAAAAATGGAATACTAATCCGTTTTAAAAATGTTTATACGCTACAATAATTTAATGCTAAATCTAATCCAGCTTTTATTTTGCTAGTAAACCAATCATTACATCATGCACTGCAGGACAGAATTCTGCATTCTTCATGGTAATTTTATCTCTTTTGAAGAAAACATCTTCGTCGGTATAAGGAAACCTTTCGCAATCGGAAGGTCGATAATCATAAATACTGCAGCTATTATCTGTATCTAAAAAAGGACAGGGCTTTGTTTTCACAACATAATCTCCCTCCGCATCCATTGACAAATACTTTTCTATAAAGGCCACTTCCTTCATCCCCATAGCTTTGCTTGCTCTTTTTATGTCAGGCATTTTAAAACGAGGGGAATAATTTTTGCAGCACCTTGCACAATCCAAGCAATTTACTTTCTCGAAGGCCGCTTCATGCAAATCAGGCAATTGTTTTAAGATAACGCGCTTGTCCACCCTTTTCAAAAAATTTTGAAACTTTTTGAGTATCTCTGGGGCAGGTGTTTCATATAAATGTTCAACAGAAGGGTCAATCATAGCTCAAAAGTAACCCTTTTATAGGTCATCCACAAGCTTTCCCCAACCACTTTAAATGCCTTTTATTGCGGGCGATAATTAAGTATCTTTGTGGCCATTTAAAACCCTTCTTTTATGTTGCAATCAAGTACAAGTGGCGCTGAGTTTATCAAAAGACATATTGGCCCTAATGATGCTGACACACAAAAAATGTTAGCAAGCATTGGTGCAAAATCTTTAAATGATTTAATTGAAAAAACTGTTCCTAATAATATTCGCCTAACAAAGCCAATGAATATTCCTACTGGACTAAGTGAATTTGAAATGTTGCAGTCCATTAAAGCAATTGGTGAAAAAAATATTATTGCTAAAAACTTTATTGGTCAAGGATATTACGGAACCATTACACCAAGTGTAATTCTTAGAAATATTTTTGAAAATCCAGGTTGGTATACACAATACACGCCTTACCAAGCAGAGATAGCACAAGGCCGATTAGAAAGTTTGTTAAACTACCAAACCATGGTATCCGATTTAACAGGGCTCCCTATTTCAAATGCTTCTTTATTGGATGAAGCCACTGCAGCAGCAGAAGCCATGGCCATGATATTTAATCATGTTAACAAAACTGAAAATATTACGCAACCTAAATTGTTTGTGGATACTGCAATTTTCCAACAAACAAAAGACGTATTGGTAACACGTGCGAATCCTATTGGCATTCAACTTGTTGAAGGGGATTATCAACACACCTCTATTGATAATAGTTTCTTTGGTGCAATTTTACAATACCCTAATAGCAAAGGAAGTATTCAATCCTATGAATCTTTTATTCATCAAGTGCATCAAGCAGGCGGCTTGGTAATTTTAGTTGCCGATATTTTAGCATTAACCTTATTAAAAAGCCCAGGTGAATTAAATGCCGACGTTGCAGTGGGTAACACACAACGCTTTGGTGTACCTATGGGATTTGGCGGACCACACGCAGCTTACTTTGCAACAAAAGACGAATTTAAAAGAGGCATGCCAGGCAGATTAATTGGAGTAAGTGTGGACGCACAGGGGAACCGTGCATTAAGAATGGCGTTGCAAACACGAGAACAACATATAAAGCGCGAAAAAGCTACTTCTAATATTTGTACGGCACAAGCCTTACTTGCCAACATGGCGGTGATGTATGCAGTGTACCATGGTCCAGCGGGATTAAAAAAGATTGCTGAAAAAGTTCACGGACTTTCACAAAGTTTGGATCAGCAGTTACAATCATTAGGTTTACAACAAATGAATAACTATTACTTTGATACGCTATTGGTAAGTGGATTTGATGCTAGCGCATTAAAGCAATTGGCTACAGAAGCTGAAATCAACTTCAACTATCTAAATGACGGCAGCGTTAGTATTACCCTGGACGAAACTAGTTCGCTAGCGGATGTTCATTCGATTGTTGCTTTGTTTGAAAAATTAATTGGCAAGCAAGCGTCGGCACAAAATGCAACAGTAAAGAATGCAAATATTCAAGAAGACCTATTAAGAACATCAACCTATTTGTTACACCCTGTTTTTAACACCCATCATAGTGAAACACAAATGATGCGATACATTAAACAACTAGAAAACAAAGATCTTTCTCTAAATACCAGCATGATTAGTTTGGGAAGTTGTACTATGAAATTAAATGCAGCTACAGAAATGATCCCAGTAAGCTGGCCAGCATTTAGTGGTATGCATCCATTTGCACCTAGTCATCAAACATTAGGTTATCAAGCAATGGCGAAAGAGTTAAGTAATTATTTATGTGAAACAACAGGCTTTACTGCATGTAGTTTACAACCTAATAGTGGTGCACAAGGAGAATATGCCGGTTTATTAACCATTCGCTCTTATCATCAATCAAGAAATGAACCACATCGCGATATTGTTTTAATTCCAATTAGTGCACATGGTACCAACCCTGCAAGTGCGGTGATGGCAGGTTTTAAAGTGGTTGTAGTTGCATGTGATGCTGCAGGCAATATTGACTTTGACGACTTAAAAGCAAAGGCCTTGTTGCATAAGGACAACCTTGGTGCATTGATGGTAACGTATCCAAGTACACATGGTGTATTTGAAGAAACCATTATTGACATTTGTCAAACCGTTCATGATTTAGGTGGTATGGTATATATGGATGGAGCAAATATGAACGCTCAAGTTGGATTAACAAGCCCAGGAAATATAGGGGCAGACGTTTGCCACTTAAACTTACACAAAACATTTGCCATCCCACATGGTGGTGGCGGTCCTGGTATGGGACCAATTTGTGTGAATGATAAACTAGCACCATTCTTGCCGGGTCATAATTACAATGGTAATGGTGCGAATGCAGTGAGTGCTGCTCCCATTGGTTCGGCTAGTATTTTGCTTATAAGTTATGCCTATATAAAAATGTTAGGCGCCGAAGGTTTAACGCTTTCAACAGCATTTGCCATATTGAATGCGAATTATATGAAGTCAAGATTAGAAAAATGCTATACCATTTTATACGCTGGTAAAAATGGCACTTGTGCGCATGAATTTATTATTGACTTAAGACCATTTAAAACAAGTGCAGGCATTGAAGCAGAAGATGTAGCAAAACGTTTAATAGACTACGGATTTCATGCACCTACAATGAGTTTCCCTGTAGCAGGCACCATTATGATTGAACCTACAGAAAGCGAAGACAAAGCAGAATTAGATCGCTTTTGCGATGCACTTATAGGCATCTATCATGAAATAAAAGCTATTGAAGAAGGCAAAATGGATCGTACAGATAATCCTTTGAAAAATGCTCCACATACTCAAAAAGTAATTTGTGCAGAGGAGTGGAACCATGCATATTCAAGACAAATAGCAGGATTCCCATTGCCTTATGTGGTGGAAAGTAAATTCTGGCCAACTGTTGCAAGGGTTAACAACACCCATGGAGACCGTAACTTAATTTGCACTTGCGAACCCGTTGCTTCCTACGCATAGGGGTAAGATGGTGTTTCTAAAATTATTGATTTAAAACAAATTAACATACAAAAGCCTCGTTCAAAATAGACGAGGCTTTTGACTTTTTGGGGGAAACATAAACATATTGGTAAACATGCTACCATCATGCACAATAGATTAATAAGTGTCCGCTATGGTGCTTGCTTTATTATTTCCATTGAGCATAAATTCATATAAGCCAATAATTTTATCCTTGTCTTTTACCAATACATTTAATTTTTCTAAGTCAGACGCTAATGATTTTAACTTCTGGCTTTCTATTTCATAACGACTGCTAAATTCATTTACTTTGGAGATTTGATTTTCCCCAAAGTCTTCTACAATCATTTGGCCCTCTCCTGTAAGCACCCATAGCATATTTAATTCGGGGTAACTTTCATGAATCTTAACAAGAATGTCTGACCCAACAGAGCCTAGGTTTTTTGTTTGCTTAGAAAAATACCCATTGGATAAATGAATTTTTCGTTCAAAGGAATGTGGGGTGATTGCTTTAAATTGCAAGTACATTGCGATTCTTTCAATTGGTTTCATAGCTTTTAATTTTATTGGTAATAGAACATATCCAATATTAAAAACTTTATATAAGCCAGAATTAAAACATAGGCCTCATTTAAAATGCACTTAGGCCTCATTTTGAAAAAACCATTATTGTTTTTCACTCAATTCCAACCATCTAACTTCAGCCAAATCCAATGCTGCATTTATTTCTGAGAGTTTCTCACTAATAGCAATAATTTCCTCGTAATTTAAACTTGTACTATTTAATTGTTCCGTTAAGCCAGCCTTTTTCGTTTCTAAAATTGGCATCTCCTTATTTAAAGTCTCCAATTCCAATTTTTCTTTATAAGTCATTTTCTCTGCTACCTTCTTTTCTACAACTGTTGGAGGGGGCTGAACTTTCTGAGTTGTTGCGACTACATGCTCCTTGACTGAACTGATATCGGAACTCACGGCAGCATAATTTTGTTTGGTTTTTTCTAGGATTCTAAACTGTGTATAGTTACCAGGATAATCACGTATTACTCCATCTCCTTCAAAAATAAACAAGTGATCCACTAGTTTATCCATAAAGTATCTGTCGTGCGAAACCAATAAAACACATCCCGCATAGTCAATTAAAAATTGCTCCAATACTGCTAGTGTAGGCAAATCCAAGTCATTGGTAGGTTCATCCAAAATTAAGAAATTAGGATTCTTAAATAAGATGGTTAACAATTGTAAGCGCTTTTTTTCTCCACCACTTAATGCACTTAAATACGTGTATTGCTTGTCGGGGGTGAATAAAAATAATTCTAAAAATTGTGCCGCACTTAAGGAGCCTCCGCTTGCCAATGGAAATTGCTCCGCAAATGTTTTTAAATACTCAATAACACGCATGTCCTTTTTATAAACAAGCCCTTCCTGAGAAAAGTGTCCAAATACAATGGTTTCACCTACGTTAATTTTCCCGCTATCGGGCTGTGTGATACCTTGTAATATTTGTAAGAAAGTAGATTTCCCTACTCCATTTTTTCCCACTATACCAATGCGCTCTCCCTTACTAAATGTATAATCAAACCCTTTTAGAACCACTAAGTCGCCATAAGATTTATATACTTTTTTTGCTTCAATAATCTTACCTCCCAAGCGAGTCATCTTCATGTCCAATTGCAAGTTGGTTTCGTCAATTTTTTGTTTTGCCTTAGCTTCAACCTCATAAAAATTATCCTGCCTGCTTTTACTCTTCGTCGTTCTTGCCTTTGGTTGTTTTCGCATCCATTCCAACTCCTTTCTAAAAGTATTTTTTGCCTTGTCTATGCTTGCTAATTCAGATTCAATACGAGCCGCTTTTTTTTCTAAATAATTTTCATAATCTCCTTTGTAGCTATATAATTTCTCGCGTTCCATTTCCCAAATTTCATCCGTTACTGCTTCTAAAAAATAACGATCATGGGAAACCAAGAGCAAGGTTACTTTTTCTTGTTCTAAATAATTTTCCAACCA